>JACPDV010000581.1:9453-18026 GCA_016183835.1 Armatimonadota bacterium | reverse complement strand
GTGGCGCTGCGCAATGCGGTGGTCACCCTGTTCCGCAGTCGGCTGGTGGGCAGCTTCGCCAGGACCAGGCGGTTCTACCAGTCTTCCGTGGAGCTCAGTCTCGCCTTGATCGGAGCCGCTCGACTATGAAACAGCCCTGCCCTCATTGAAAACTAACGTTTGTCTCGTCCGAAGCACCGCGGCAATGCAACCAACACTCAACACCGCGGCAACAGTGTTCGGCTACACTCCGGGAACCATGAGTCACGACGGCTGCTTGACGCGGGATCGACGAGTCGTCCTGACGGGGGGCGGGACCCGTTTCGCCGAGGTTGGGTACGGTGGCGCTTAATCCGGTTGCCAGGGCGTTCGAGGTTCCATTCGGCCGCATCGCGGGGGTCGGCGCGGTGTTCGCCCAGTGGCTTGACCAGCTTCCGGCGATGGCCGCCTGGTTCGACTCGCAGGGCCGCTGCCTGGCCGCCAACGATGCCCTCCGGACCCGCCTCCAGGCCGATCCCGTGGGCCGCAGCCTGGAGGACCTCCTGACCGAGCCCGACCGCGGCCGGCTGGCGCCGGGGCTCGCCGCCGCGCGGGCCGGCGAGCGGCTCAGCGACCTGGAGGTCGGCCTCCTGGGGGCCCACGGTCGCCGGCTCGCCGCGCAGATGAGCACGGCCCCGCTGCCCGCTGCGCTGACCGTCGCCGGCGGGTTCCAGGCCGTCTTCCACGATGTCGCCGACTACGCCAGCGTGCAGCACGAGATGGAGGCGTACACCCACGACCTCGAGCAGCTCTACCTGCGGCTCGAGCGCCGGTCGCTGGAGCTCGAGCAGGCCAACGAGGCGCTCCACCGCGCGCGGATCGAGATCTCGGAGGCCGAGGAAGTGGCCCGGCTCGAGCGCCTCCGCACCGCGTTCCTCGATGTCGCCGCGCACGAGCTGCGCACGCCCCTGACGCTGATCAACGGCATCCTCGACTACCTCAAGGCGTGCGAAACCGAGGCCGAGCCGCGGGCGCTGATCGAGACCGCCGGCCGCAGCGCACGACGGCTGGGCGGCATCGTCGACAACGCGCTCAAACTGATTCAGTCCAACCGGCCCGGCTTCTCGGCCCGGTTCAAGCTGTGCAGCCTGCGCCACACGCTCGAAGCCGCCGTGGACGATGTCCGGCCGTTCCTCGACCTGCGCCGGCAGTACCTCGTGCTCGACCTGCCCGAGGACCTGCCCAGGCTCGTCATGGACCGCTCCATGGTCCGCGACGTGGCGGTCAACCTGCTGACCAACGCCATCAAGTTCACGCCCGACTACGGCCGCCTCGAGCTGCTCGCCGAGCAGCCCGATCCGCACCACCTCCACTTCGTGGTGGCCGACAACGGCGTGGGCATCGGCGCCGAGGACCTGCCCCACGTCTTCGACCCCGGCTTCGCTTCCCTCGACACGACGCACCACAGCTCGGGCGTGTACGAGTTCAACAAGCGCGGTCCGGGCATCGGGCTGGCCATCGTGCGCAAGTTTGTCGACCTGCACCAGGGCTCGGTGGCGGTCGACACCGTCCCGGGCCGGGGCACGCGGTTCACCGTCACGCTGCCTCTGCGGCGCGCGGCTACAGACCACCAATCCCGGAGTTAGCCGGCAGGTAGAGCCCCCAGGCCAGGTCGATCACCGTCCGCAGCAGCCCGGCCGAGAACTCGCCCACCGCCAGCCCGAGGAAGAACGGCAGCGCCCGCAGGTAGCCCTTCAGCCCGCCGTAGCGCAAGAGCAGGGACTTGATCGCCCAGGTGAGCGTCAGCGGCACCCACAGGCGGAGGAGTGCGAAGCTGTTGCCCGCCACCCAGCCCGCCGGGTGGAGCGGCCACCAGACCAGTTTCGCCCTGGCCCACACCAGCAGCGCGCAGATCCCCATGCCGACCAGGTAGGCCCAGCGCCCGGCGGTCTCCGGCGGCTGCGGGATGAGCAGGTGGCGGCCCAGCTTCTGCCACGGATCGTTGCCGAACGCCCAGCCCGCCGGCCCGGTGAACCGCCCGCCCGCCAGGCCCACCTGCGAGCTGACCTGGAGCATCGCCAGCAGCCCGACCACGATCCCCACCCCCGCCGCCAGGAGCAGCGCTCCGCCGAACCCGCGCAGTTCCAGCCCCGTGCGCGACGCCAGCCGGAGGCCGTGGAACTCGTGCTGCAGGTTGTAGTTGCGGTGGGTGCGGTTGAGCCAGAAGAAGAGCGTGAAGACCACCAGCTCGCTGGGCCGGAAGGCCGCGGTGCCGAAGACGCGGCGCAGCAGATCGTCCGAGCCGCGCTGGTAGAGCTCGATGCTGGGCAGCCCCACCTCGGCCCGGATCCGCGCCACCGCCAGGATGATGCCGAGGAGCATCAGCCAGTACGCCAGGGCGGTCCACAGCCGCAGGCCGGCGGCCATCGAGAACCCGATCAGCGCCACGCCGCCGAGCGCGAACCCCAGCCAGGCCGTGCGATAGCTCAACGGCTCGCCGGCGTCCTCGCCGTGCTCGGCGCGCAACGCGATCCGCAACGTGGCGCGCAGATGTGCTCGCGCGGCGTAGAGCGCGAACAGGCCGAACCCGATGAACGCGCCGGTGGCCTGCTCGTTGACGTACGGGAAGCCCTCCCATTCAGTGAAGCCGAAGTACGCCGCCACCACCTTCTCGAGTCTGGTGACCAGGAAGAAGAACCAGCACGAGAAGGCCAGGTTCGTGGGCAGGAGGAACGACACGCCAAAGGCAAAGGGGTAGAAACAGATGGGGATGGTGCCGAGGTAGCGCCACAGGCCCACCTGCGGGTTGACGTGCCAGACGCCGATGTTGATACCCGGCACGCCGGGCCAGATCTGGTGGCAGAGGTTGAGGAGCTGCAGCCCGGCGGCCGGGGCGAAGCCGACCCAGAAAGCCCACGAGCGAAACAGCGGCAGGCCCGTCTCGGTCACGGCGAGCGGCACGTCGGCGAGGGGATAGGTGAGCCGCTCATTGTCCCACTGCCGGCGGAGCAGCGCCGCCACGCAGAAGAGGGTCCAAGCCACCAGCGCGGCCACCACGGTCCAGACGGCCAGCGGCGCGGCCCAGGCCTGCCAGTGGTCGGCCAGATAGCGGTCGTTGTAGCCGCGGAAGAGATCGTCGAGCGCCTTCTGGTCGGTGACCACCAGCCGGCGCGGGAGGTGGGGGAAGATGCTCTCGGCCCACTGGTTCTCCGGCGTGGCGCGGGCGTAGAGCCAGCAGATGGTGGTGAACAGGATCTGGAGCTGGTCGTGCCCGGCCACGTTGGAAGCCATCACCAGCATGGCGTAGACCGTGAGCAGCTCGCCGCGCGAGAGCGCGTGCCGGGGGCAGCGGCGGGCGACGGCGGCGTTGGCCAGCGTGAGGAGCGTCAAGACCGCCACGGCGTGGTAGAAGAGCTGGGGGATGGTGGGCGTGTCGGAGTAGCGAACGTACTCGATCTGGATCAACCACCAGACGTTGACGGGGATCAGGGCCAGGCCGAGCAGCACGGAGCGCAGGCTGACGGGGCTGCCGCGCGGCTCGGACGCCATCGGGTGGATCTCCGGAAGCGAACGCAGGCGCAGGTTCGACCGCGGCCGGCGCGGCTCCTCCCGGCTCAGGCGGCCAGCACGGTCTCGCGGTAGGCCTCGTAGTTATCGACCGAGATATCCGGCCCGATGCTGTGGGTGCCGACGATGATCCCGCCCTCCTGGCGCGCCGCGCGGGCGATGGGCGCCACGTGAGCGCGCACGTCGTCGGGCGTGCCGTTGACCAGCACTCCGGAGTTGTCCACCCCGCCGATGAAGGTCAGCAGATCGGCATACTGCCGCCGCAGCCGGACCACGTCCATATGGGCGCGCGGCTCCACCGGGTTGATGCCGTCCACGCCGATCTCCACCAGGTAGGGCAGCATGACCCGGATGTCGCCGTCGGAGTGGAACACGAAGTAGCGCGCGCCGGCCTCCTTGCAGCCGCGGACGATCCGCTCGTAGCCGGGCAGAAAGACCTCGCGGAAGCTCCGCTCGCTGATGAACAGCCCGCCGTTGTGGGCGATGTCGTCGAACATCCACACGCCTGTGTCATGGAACTCGCCGCGGCGAAGGGACTCGAGCGCGACGGCGAGGAGGTGGTCGGCCATCTTATCGGCCAGCGCACGGGCGTAGGCGGGATCCTCGGCGATGTCGATCAGGTAGTCGGTCTCTCCGCGGACGAAGGTGGTGCGGAGGAACGGCCCGCCGATCTTGCAGAAAGCGGCCAGCTCGCGTGCCCGGCAGTCTTCGGCATGGCGAACGAAGGCCGCGTAGCGGCGGTCGTCGGCGGGGTCGTCGAACTCGGCTTCGAGCACGCCCTGGCGCGTGGGCGCGACCTGTTCGAGCACTTCGTAGAAGAACGCGCCGGCGCGTTCGCGGAGCGTCCTGCCCCACCCGTCCCGCCGCACTACGTCGCCGTCGGTGCGGTCGAGGACCTCCTGGCGCGCGAAGAAGGTGGCCTCCTCGGCGACGCAGATGGCGATGTCGACGCCGTAATAGTCGTCGATGGAGACGCCGTCCGGCGGCTGGCGCTCGCGCCGCCAGGCCGCGGCGAACTCGCCCCAGAAGCTGTCGAACTGGGGCAGGCGGTCGACGCTGTCGCCGGCGAGGGCGGCCAGGACGCGGTCTTTGGGGGTCATGGGGGTCTCCTCAGCCCTACGGCAGCGCCTTGCCCCGCGCCGTCACGTACAACGCATACCACTGCTCGCGCGTCAGCTCGAACTCCGTCGCCCGGCACGCGCCGCGGATGCGGTGGGGGTTCATGGTGCCGATGATCGGCTGGATCCCCGCCGGGTGGCGCATCAGCCAGGCGCATGCCACCGCCTCCGGGCTGACCCCCAGCTCCGCGGCCAGCTCCCCGATCTTCCCCGCCACCGCTCGCACGGCCGGCTGGTCGTCGCCCACCGGTGTGCCGCACAGCCGCCCCGCGCCGAGCGGCCCGTAGGCCTGGATCGACATCGCGTTGAGCATCGCGTATTCGAGAACCCCTTCCCCGCGCGTCGGCACTTTCTCCTCGCCGTAGCCGGTGACGATGTAGCTGTCCATGGCGTACAGGTGCGCCAGGCTGAGCTGGATCTGGTTGGCCACCAGCGGCTGGTTGACGCACTGCCCCAGCAGCTCGATCTGCGCCGGGGTGAAGTTGCTCACGCCGAAGTGCCGCACCTTGCCCGCCGCGTGCAGCTCGTCGAACGCCGTGGCCACCTCCTCGGGCGCCATCAGCACGTCGGGGCGGTGGAGCAACAGGAGATCCAGGTAGTCGGTCTGCAGCCGCTTCAGGCTGCCCTCCACCGCGGCGGTGATGTGCTCGTAGCTGAAGTCGTAGCGCCCCTGCCGGATGCCGCATTTGGACTGCACGGTGACGGCGTCGCGTGCCACGCCGTCGGCCCAGAGGTGGCCGAAGACGGTCTCGCACTGCCCGCCGCCGTAGATGTCGGCGTGGTCGAAGAAGTCGATGCCGGCCTCTAGAGCGGCGTGAAGGACGACTCGGGCGTCGCCGACATCGCGCGGCAGGCGCATGCAGCCGAAGATCAGGCGCGACACATCCAGCCCGGTGCCGGGGATGCGGACGGTCTCCATGGTGCCACCTCGTTGTGGCTCACGGCTTGGACACCGCCTGCGGCGGTCCTGCCTGCAGGTCGGACGACACCCTTCGCGCGGCGCCTCGCTCTGCGCCGGTATCTTCTGACTTCCCGGCCCAGTTGACAGGAATTCCTCCTTGACAACTCCTTGTCGACCCCCTATGATGTCAATTTGAAATTGAGAACCATTCTCATTTTCAGATCGGTCGCTCGAGCGGTCGCTCCGGGGAGCCCGGGGCCGCCGCGCGGCCCGCATGGGCCCTCTCACGACTCGCGCAGAAAGGACAATCCCATGACTACCCGACCGCAGGTGGTCTTCTTGCTGCTGATGGGCACGGCCCTGGCCGGCGTGCGGCCGGTTCGCGCCGGCAACGACATCTACTTCGTGACCTACAACCACCACATCAACAAGGGCGAAACCGAGCTCATGGTGATGACCGACTTCACCATCCCGCGGGAGCGGACGCCGGAGGTAGGGACGTACATGTCCAACATGATCGAGTTGGAGTACGGCTTCACCCACCAGTGGGCCTCCGAGCTGATGCTCGAGGGGTTCTTCGACTTCGATCGGCAGGCGGCCAGGTACACGGGATTCCGCTGGGAGAACCGCTACCGCCTGCAGCGGGCCGCCAACAAGGGTTTGAACCCTGTCCTCTACATGGAATACGAGGACCTGGACGCGCAGACCCGGTTCAAGATGGAGGTCAGCGGCCGCGAGGACGGCAAGGGTGAACCCGCTGGCCCGGAACCGGAACGGGAGCGCATCCTCGAAACGCGCATCATCCTCTCCCGCGACTTCGGACCGTACAATGTCGCGTTCAACTGGATCAACGAGATGGACCTCCAGCGCCGCCTCTTCACCGACTACTGTTACGCACTGGGATTCCGGAAGACTCTCGGCGACCACCACCACGGCGCGGACGAGGACGACGAGGATGCGTCGCCGACGGCAGGCGCGGCGCCCTACCGTTGCCCGATGCACCCGGACCAGACAGCGAACCAGCCGGGCAAGTGTCCCGTCTGCGGCATGGCCCTCGAGCCGGCCGGACGGAAGGCCGGACGCCGCTACTCCTGGAAACCGACAGGCATTGGATTCGAGCTGTACGGGGGCCTGGGCAACAGCGGAGCGTTCGGCGGGCCGTTCAAGGTCCAGCCGCATTACCTCCAACCCATCGTGATGTTCCACCCCGCCCCCAACGTGATGGTCCACATCGCGCCGGCCTTCGGGCTCACTCCGGTGAGTGACGATCTCTTCCGGACCGCCGTCGGCTTCGAGTTCTAGATCGAGAACGACTCCGCCGAGCCGCGCGGTGCGCCACCCTGACGTGGCGCACCGCGCGCCCAGCCTGAAGGACGGCACCGCCCGAGCGCGAACCTGCCTGTACCCGCGGAGCCTGCCATGCGCCGGTTCGCCCTCCTCGCCGCGCTCCTCGCCGCGGCCGCGCACGCCGAGCAGCTCGCCGTGTTCCTCCAGATTGGGCTGACCGACACCGCTCCCACCCCGTGGAGAGGCAGCCTCAGCGTTGACGCCGGCCAGGTGCTGCGCAGCGAGAGCTGGCTGTTCAGCAAGGAGGACGGACTTGACGGGGACGGCGCCTGGCACCTCACCACCGATCCCCTGCCGCCCCTTCAGGGCAAGCCGCGCACACAGCCGAACGGGCTCCTGGTCACCCTCAACGCCCCCGCCGCGGCGAGCTTGCTCCTCACCGCCAACGGCCGGCAGTGGTCGCTGCCCCTCGCTGACCTAACCTGGGGCGCGCAGCCGAAGGGCCTCGACGGCGCCGTCTCCGCTCAGCGCGCCCCGGTCTACACCCGGCTCCAGGACCTCCCGCGGGAGGACGACTATCCCGCCGCGGCAGCGCTCCCCGGCGGCGACGTGGTGGCCGTGTGGCAGTCGTGGAGCCAGGCCGACAACCAGGAGCAGCTCTTCTTCGCCCGCCTTCAGCGCGGCGTCTGGGGTCCCGCATCGCCGCTCCCCGGCGCCGCCGGCGATCTCTACCGGCTCGCGGTGACCGGCGACGGCCAGGGCGGCTTCCTGGTGGCCTGGAGCGGCTTCGCCGACGGCGACTACGATCTGTTCAGTGCCCGCCTCACGCCCGCCGGCTGGCAGGCGCCGGTGCGCCTCACTCGTCCCGGCAACGACAGCGACGTGGCCCTTGCCACCGCCGCCGACGGCACGGTCTACGCGGTCTGGCGGGCGTACCGCGGCGCGTCGGCCGACATCCTGGGCGCCCGCTGGCGCGACGGCAAGTGGTCGGAGCCGTTCGTGGTGGACGGCTCACCCGCCAACGAGTGGGCGCCGGCGATCGCGGCCGGGCCGGCCGGCGTGTGGGCCGCCTGGGACAGCTACCGGAACGGCAGCTACGACGTGTTCGCCGCGCGGGTGGACCAGGCGGACCCGACGATCCTGCCGGTGGCGACCTCGCCACGGTTCGAGGCGCGCGCAACGGTGGCTTGCGGGCCGGGCGGCGAGGTGTGGTTCGCCTGGCAGGAGGGCGCCGAGAACTGGGGCAAGGACACCGGCCCCACGGTGCCCAAGGCGCAGCAGGGCGCCCGGCTGTACGCGCCGCGCGCCGTGAAGGTGGCGTGCCTGCGCGACGGCCGGTGGCTCGACGCGCCCGACCCGTTCACGCCACAGGGCGAGGACGTCCGGCTGAGCGTCGACGGCGCCGGCCGGCTGTGGCTGGTCCACCGCCGGGCGCTGCCGATGCCGAGGCAGGCCGGCGAGCGGGTGTGGCAGGAGACCTCGTGGGAAAGCTGGGTCGCCTCACTGGAGGGCAACGCCTGGTCCGCCGCCCGCCGCTGCGCCGCCAGGATGGGCCGGCAGGATTCGCGACCCGCCCTGGCGCCCCTGCCCGACGGCGTGGCGCTGGTCTTCCACACCGACGGCCGCGAGCAGCCCGACCTCCGCCGCATGTCGCGCAACCGCATCTTCGGCACGACCCTCACTGCCGCGGGCACGCCGGCCGCGGCGGTCCTCACGCCCCGTGCCGCGCAGGTCGAGACGCC
>JACPDV010000581.1:0-9337 GCA_016183835.1 Armatimonadota bacterium | reverse complement strand
CGGCGTCTACCTGGCGTATGTCAACCGGCGCTGCTACCAGCTCGCCGACGTGATGAACAACCCTGGCACGTTCACCACGCTGTTCGGCTACGAGCGCAGCCTCAGCTACCCGAACGGCCACCGCAACATCGTGCAGGCGCGACGCGGCTTCCCCTCCTACCCCATCCTCGGCGGCGACCAGGACTTGCCGAGGCTCTACGCCTACGCCCGCGAGACCGGCGCCATCGTCATCCCACACACCACCGGCACCAACCACGGCACCGACTGGTACGCCTACGATCCCGAGCTCGAGCCGGTGGCGGAGATCTTCCAGGGCTGCCGCCGCAGCTACGAATACGAGGGCTGTCCGAAGGGCGGGCAGCCGGGCGACCGCCGGCGTCTTCACGGCCGAGAGGACACGGCAGGGCATCATCGACGCGATGCGGCTCCGCCACACCTTCGGCGCCACGGACAACCTGGTCGTCGAGCTGCGCTGCGGCGATCACCTCCAGGGCGATGCGTGGCAGCAGGCCGATCCGCCTTCCTTCGCGCTGCGGGTCACCGGCACCGCCGAGCTGGCGCGCATCGACCTGGTCCGCGACTACGAGTTCGTCTACACCGTGGACCCCGACGGCGCCGCGTGGCAGGCCACCTGGCAGGACAACCGGTACGAGCCTGGCAAGCACCTCTACTACCTGCGCGTGCAGCAGGCGGACCAGTCCATCGCCTGGTCGAGCCCGGTGTGGATCGAGCGAGGTTAGCCATGCGACCCTCCCTGACGCTGCTGCTCGTCCTTGCCACCCGTCTGCCGGCGGCGGTGATCTTCGAGGACGGCTTCGAGACCCTCGACGCCACGCGTTGGACCGCCGACGCCCGCGGCGGCGCGGCCATCGCCATCGCCGACCAGGGGCTCCACGGCAAGTGTCTGCGGATCACCTCGGAAGGGCAGTACGCCTACCTCACGGTCAAGCTGGACGCGGCGAAGTACCGGGGCTCCTCGCTGACAATGTCGGGCATGGTGAAGCTGGACAACGGCCGCATGGGCGAGCAGGTCTACGCCACGCCGAAGTTCCACTTCATGCAGCGCGTGGAGGGCTCCAACCAGGCACAGCACGTGGCCGACCGGTGGACCGGCACCTTCGACTGGACGCCCAAGCGGCTGAGCATCGACGTGGACCCACGGTGCACCGAGCTGGTGATGGACATCGGCAACCAGAACGGCTTCGGCACCTTCTACGTGGACGACTTCAAGCTCGAGGACACGCTGGGCAAGGGACGGCCGGTGAGTCTGCTGTCCGTCTTCAACACGGGCCGCAGCGACGGCGTGGCGGGCGACGGGGCGGGTAGCTTCCTCGACACCGGCCCACTGGACCTGTTCAACCTGCCCGACGGCCCGCTCGAGACGCCGGACGCCACCTTCATGGTGCCGAAGCCGGGCGACAACCAAGGCCAGGTGCTGCTGGCGCTGCGCGGGGCGAAGTGCCCGCAGTTCCCACTGGAGGCGGGCCCGGTGGCGGTGGGACAGAGGTTGACGAAGCTGGCGCTGCTCCATGCCGCGGCGTGGGCGGACGTGGCGGCGCGGCAGCCGGTCTACACGCTGCGGGTGCGCTATCCGGATGGGCAGACGGCGGAGATGCCGATGCGCGCTGGGGTGGAGATCGGCAACTTCGACGCGCCACAGCCGTGCGAGAACTGGCAGCTCGGGTGGCAGGGCAGCTGTGGTGCGGGCAAACCGGTGGGGCTCGGCGCGACGGTGTGGGTCAACCCGCGGCCGGAGGTCGCGGTGGAGAGCGTGTCGTTCGTCTCGGCTGGACACGGGGTGGCGCTGGTGGCGGCGGTGAGCTACGTGCCGGCGCGGTAAGGCCGACGGCAGACTCCCGTAACCCGTCCCCACTGAACCACCCCCACACCTCCTCGTCTATCCGCCCATAACCGACCAGCTTGTCGCAAAATGGTCGGGGTGGGGGGACGGAGGAGGCGGCGATGAGTGGCATCCGCACCTGGAAGCCGACCCGGACTGAGCCGTGGGACCGGCGGCGGGCACGGCACCTGCTGGAGCGCGCCGGCTTCGGCGGCACCAGCGCCGAGGTCGACCGGCTCGTCAAGATGGGCCCCAAAGACGCTGTCGCCCACCTGATCGCCTACCCGCCGCCCGTCGCGGAGCCGCTCCCCGAGTTCCTCCAGATGGACACCGCCCCGCCCGACCCGCGCGAGGCCAAGGACGGCGCGGAGCGTGAGCAGCGCTTCCGCGAGTTCGTCCGCATGCAGCGCCGGGCCACCTTCGAGCTCAAGGGCTGGTGGCTCAAGCGTATGCTCACCACCGAACGACCCTTCGAGGAGAAGCTCGCCCTCTTCTGGCACGGCCACTTCACCACCGAGTCCGACAAGGTGAAGAACCCCATCCTGCTCTACAACCAGAATCAGCTCTTCCGCACCCACGCCCGCGGTAGGCTGGGCGACCTGCTGCTCGAGATCTCGCGCGACCCGGCGATGCTGATCTACCTCGACAACCACCTCAACGTCAGAGGCCACCCCAACGAGAACTACGCCCGCGAGCTGTTCGAGTTGTTCAGCCTGGGGATTGGCCACTACACCGAGCAGGACGTGCTGGAAACCGCCCGCGCCTTCACCGGCTGGACCATCCAGCGCGGACGGCCGGCGCGGGTCGGCACCGCGCAGTTCATGTTCAACGAACGGCAGCACGACGATGGCGAGAAGACCTTCCTCGGCCGCACCGGCAGCCTCGGCGGCGAGGACGTGGTGAGGATCATCCTCGATCAGCCGTCCACCGCCGACTTCCTCTGCCGCAAGCTGTGGCGCTACTTCGTCGCCGACGAGATCAACCCGGAAGACAACGAGGAGCTGGCTTCCTGGGCGACCATCTTCCGCGCCAACGGCTATCAGCTCCAGCCGCTGCTCGAGATCCTGTTTAGCTCCGTGCCGTTCTACGACGAGCGCAACCTGGCGCGGCGCATCAAGTCGCCCGTGGAGCTGGTGGTGGGTACGCTCCGCCGCCTCCAGGTCGAGCCGGCGGACCGCCTGCTGCAGCTCCTCACCGGCTCGCTCAAAGCGATGGGGCAGGACCTCTTCGACCCGCCCAACGTGGCCGGCTGGCACGGCGGCGCCGAGTGGATGAACACCTCCACCTTGCTCTTCCGGTACAACCTGATCAACGTGCTCCTCAGCGGCGGCGTGAAGCGCTTCGCCGGCCTCAAGCTGAGCGACCGGCTCCAGGGCGTCGCCACGGGCGACGCCGCCGCCACGCTCGACGGCCTGGCCGAGGAGTTCCTCGCCGCGCCGCTCACGACGCAGCAGCGGGAGACGGCGCTGGCCTACGTGCGGACGCTCCACGCCGACTCCGACCGCGAGGAGCTGCTCAGGTGCACCGTGCACCTGCTCACCAGCACGCCGCAGTACCAGGTCTGCTGACCGCCGGAGACCCCCATGAGCTGTGACCACTGCGTCCACACCCGCCGAGAGTTCCTCACCCGCGGCCTGACCCTGGCGGCGGCGTCCGGCACCGTGCCGAGCTTCCTCACTCGCGCCGCCTTCGCACTCGACGACCCCGCGGCCAACGAGGCGCCTCGCGCCCGCGCCGACGAGCGCATCCTGGTCGTGCTCCAGCTCGCCGGCGGCAACGACGGGCTCAACACCCTCGTGCCCTACGGCGACGACGCCTACCAGCGCGCCCGGCCGAAGCTCGCCGTACAGGCCAACGACGTGCTCAGGATCTCGGACTACGTCGGCCTGCACCCCAACCTGGCCCCGCTCAAGGCGCTCTACGACCAGGGCCGTCTCGCGCCGCTCCAGGGCGCCGGCTACCCCAACCCGAACCGCTCCCACTTCCGCTCGATGGAGATCTGGGAGACGGCCGCCGACAGCGACCGCTACGAGCACTACGGCTGGATCGGCCGCTACTTCGACAACCATTGTGCCGGGCAGCCGGCGCCCGACCCCACCCTCGGCCTGCGCGTCGGCCGCAGCATGCCGCAGAGCTTCGGCAACGCCGGCTCACTGGGGGTCAGCCTTCAGACGCCCGAGCAGTATCGCTGGTACCCCTCCGACCGCCGCCATGCCGCCGCGCAGCAACAGGCCTTCGCGGCGCTCAACCAGCCGGCCGACGGCGCCTGGCCGCCGCTCGACTTCCTCCAGCGCACCGCCCTCAACGCGCGGCTCAGCTCCGCGGTGATCACCGACCTGGCCGCCAAGATCCACGACGCCGCTCCCTACCCCAACAGCCGTCTGGCCGCCGACTTGAAGCTGGTTGCCCAGCTCATCGCCGGCGGGCTCGGCTCGCGGGTCTACTACGTCACCCTCGGCGGCTTCGACACCCATGCCAACCAGCTCAACGACCATCCCAACCTGATGACCGAGATGGGCGCGGCGGTGGCCGCCTTCGTGGCGGACCTGGAGCGGCAGAAGAACCTCGACCGGGTCTTGCTCCTCGCCTTCAGCGAGTTCGGCCGGCGGGTGCAGGAGAACTACAGCGGCGGCACCGACCACGGCGCGGCCGGCCTGATGTTCCTCGCCGGCGGCGCGGTGAAACCGGGCCTGGCCGGCAAACACCCCAGCCTGACCGACCTGGAGCGCGGCGACCTGAAGTTCGGGATCGACTTCCGCTCGGTCTACGCCACCGTGCTGAAGCAGTGGCTCGGGGCGGACCCGAAAGCGGTGCTCGGCCGCGAATTCCCGCTACTGGACCTGCTGCGCGCCTGAGCCACTGACCGACGCGGTCGCAGACAGCTTGCCATCGCGCTGCAGTACAGAGCACCGTCACTGCGAGGAGGTCTGCCGCCCACCCCTCGCCCCGCTTCGCAGCGGGAGGAGCATGCCCGAGCAGGCCAGGGGTGGCTGGCTGACGAGATTGCTTCGTCGGCGGACCTCCTCGCAATGACGATGGCCTGGGGCCGGACGCTCAGGGGCCGGCACCGCTCAGCCCGGCTCCGCGAACGCCAGCACGCCGAACGCCTCCCGCTGACTGAACGCCTGGGCCGGCGTCCACGACGACACCTCGCCGCGCGGCTTCTGCTGCCGGCCGAGTTGCGCCGCCCAGGGCACTCCGCCGGGCTGCCGCCCGAGCACCGACACCGGGATGAACAGCTCCACCGTCCAGCCGTCCGCGCCCTGCGTCGCCGCCGCGCGCCAGGGGGCGTCGTTGCCGAAGTTGTCGCTGATCGTGCCCCGCGGGCTCACCGCGAACTGCAGGACTCGCGCGGCGCCGGGCACCTGCAGGAACAGCTCGACGTCGTCCTCGCGATAGAGCGGCGCACCCCGCTCGGTAAGCGTCGCCTGCAGCTTGCCCATCTGCGACTCGGCGCAGCGGAAGGCCACGTACAGCCCCTGCTCGTCGTACGCCAGCCAGGCGGCGGTCTTCTCGGTGGCCGGCTTGCCGCCTTGGAGGAGTCGCAGCTCGAGGATGGTCGGCTCGCCCTGCCACGCCGCGTCTGACAGGTCGCCGTCGATGGCCGGCGCCGGCGCGGCACGGCGGAGCGTCACGCGCGGCACCGGATCGCCCACCAGCAACGCCAGCCGGCCCTTCCCGCGGGCCGCCGGGTCCGCGCTCGTCAGCTCGTAGGGCAAGAACAGCTCACCCAAGCGCTCGTTCGCCTCCAGCCGGACCGTCACCGCCACGTCTGCGGCGGACTTCGCCGGGATGGCGAGCGCCAGCTCGCGCGGCTCCACGACCGCCTTGACCGGCGGCGCCAGGATCAGCTTCGCCTCCCCGGCGCGCGACAGGTGGTTGGTCACGTGCACACCGACCTGCGAGGCGGCGCCGCGGAACGCGCGGCCCGCCACCGCCGCGGCGGTCACGCCGTCGGCCACCTTCACATCCACCGGCCAGGCCACCCGGAAGGGTGTCCCGCGGCGCGTG
The DNA here is from genome assembly GCA_016183835.1 of Armatimonadota bacterium. GTDB lineage: Bacteria > Armatimonadota > UBA10988 > UBA10988 > UBA10988 > JACPDV01. The sequence goes on along the minus strand of JACPDV010000581.1, from coordinate 3,486 downwards.
CCATTGACCTCCACCAGGTACGGGAGCAGTCGCCGCGGCGGCTCCGCCGGCACCGGCAGGCTGGCCGTCACCCGGCCGCCTGCCACCGTCGCCGTGCCCTGCAGCTCCGGCCAGGGCGAGCGCACCGCCACGGTCAGGTCGCCCGCCCCCGTGAGCCCGAACCCGGCCTGCACCGACTCTCCGCGGATGCCGTCCTCAACCACTCGCACGCCCTCGGGCTGCGCACGGAGCACCGCCACCGCCACCCAGGCGAGCCCGGCACGGGCGCGGTAGAGCAGCTTCTGCAGGTCCACGAACGACGGCGTGGGGATGCACTTGGGCATCATGTCGAAGTCGTTCTGGATCTCGTCGGCCAGCGCCAGCGCCGGGTCGCCCGAGGCGCGCTGCCCGCGCTGCGTGAGATTGGTCAGCTTGGCCAGCGACGGCCCGGCGGCGCCGCACTCTGTCGCAAAGAGCCGTGCGATCTTGCCGACCACCCGCTCGGCCAGCCGGAAGCCGTGCTGCGCGAGCTGCTCCCGTGTGCCCACCCAGAACGCCCGCGCGCCGCGCGGGGGAAGAGCCACCTGCCAGTCCAGGCCGAGCGGCTCGACGCCGACGGGGGAGCCGGGGACGATGTCCACCGCGACCAGCGCCGCGGCCGCGGGGATGCCGAGCCCGGCGCGGTCGAGGGTCACCTTGCTCCGAGTCTCGTCCGCGGCGTAGCTGCGCAGCGTGAAGTGCAGCTCCCCGCTCGCGAACGAGCCGTACCTCTCGGCCACCACGCCGTTTGTCGCCCGCGCGTGCGGCACCGGCTCCCAGCCCGCCAGCGACAGCTCCTCGATGGCCGGCACGTACTGCCGGAAGAGGTCGCGATACGCCTCCAGGTCGCCGCCGTTGGCGTCGATGGAGCCGACGCAGGGGTAGACGGCGGACGCCAGCCCTTGCGCGAAGTGCTGCCGAACGCTTGCCTCGTCCTTTTCGCCGGCGCCCCACACCCGCCAGTGGCGCCAGATCTTCTGGTACACGCTGGCGCGGAGGTAGCGGTCGATCCGCCCCGGGTGCTGCGCATCCCAGTCGAACTCGGTCATCGGCACATCGACGAAGGGGAGGGCGAAGATCTGCTCGTAGCAGTTGGCGTTGCCGTAGACCGCCACCTTGTGCTGCCCGGTGAGCGGCCACCAGACCTGGTGGTGGAAGTCCCAGATGGTGTTGGCGATGGCCGGCTTCAGGCTCTCCTTGCCGAAGGCCAGTGGGAACGTGGTGGTGCGGAAGTGCTCGCGGCGGTAGTCCAGGCCGTCGGTGTTGGCCATGTAGCCTTCGATGGCGTCGGCGGTGACGCAGGCCTCGTAGGGCGCGTGGTCGCCCTCCTTGGCGTAGGCCTCCATCCTCCGGCGGCCATCGTCAGCCAGGTAGGAGGAGACGCCCGGATCCTCGTTGACCCGGAAGTTGAGCCCCCAACCCGGCAGGTCGGTGTGGTTGTAGCCCTCCTGCGGCCGCCAGTAGCGGGTGTCGCCGATGTAGCGGATGTGCCCGTCCGCGTCGTAGGTCAGCTTCTTGAGGGTCTCCTCGGTTGGCACGTAGCCGTTGCCGCGGCCCTGCTCCTTCTGCACCATCTCGCCGAGGAGCTGCCGGACCAGGTCGTCGGGCGGGCGCGTGGGCTGGTCGTAGGGCACCATGCGGAAGTCGTAGCAGCCGTGGACGTGGGTCAGGAACCGGTAGCCCTCGCCGAAGTCGCTGTAGTCGTCGAACCGCCCGCGTTGGTAGGCCACGAGCTGATGCGTGCGCGCGTCGAAGCGCTCCAGGTCGGCGTAGTTGAGGAAGCCCTCGAACGGCGGGCGCTTGACGAAACTCTCGGCGAACAGCCGGTAGTACCGCTCCATCGCGCTGCGCATGCCCCAGACCGGATCGTGGCGATAGAGCACGAACGAGAACGGCGCGCGGGCCGAGTTGCGCTCGGCGGCGCTCGAGAGGCCGAAGTAGAAGGTCAGCGCGGTGCGCGGGGCGCGCTGGTCGTGGTCGATGACGAACACGCGCGGGCCCTGGCTGAGCGGCAGGGCCAGCGTGAGGCCGCCGGCCGGGCCATCGAGGGCGGACCAGGGGTAAATCGAGCACGTTCCGCGGGCGGATTCGCACTCGTAGGTGAAGTCGTACGCGCCGGCCGGCTCGATGGTGCGGTGCTCCTCCAGCTCATCCCACCAGGTCCAGCCGAGGGCGTCGAGCGGGAGGGCGAAGCGCAGCCCCACGGCGCGATCGCGCCCGGTGGTGTCGCGCAGCGTGCCATCGATGCGGAGCGCCTCCTTGCCCCCGGCGATGGTCGCCTCCAGCTCGATCCCGGCCGCCGCCGCCGCGCCGTGGAGCTGCACCACACCGTTGCGAGCTTCGGCGCGGCCGGCCAGCGGGAGGTACACCGGCTCGCCGATCTCCTGGATCTCGAAGTCGTCGAGCCAGATGGTGCCGGTGCTGCGGTAGACGTCGCCGCGCAGGTTGAGTCGCGTGGTGGCGGGCTGGGTGGTCAGCTCCCAGACCAGCTTGTGCCACACGCCGTCCTGCGTCGGGACGGTGCGGCCGAGTTGGGTGACGGTGCCGGTGAGTTTGCCGCCCTCGCCGCGCTCGCTGAGGTAGGCGCCACAGACACCGGCGCCGTCGCGCCGCAGCCACAGCTCGCAGCGGTACTTCGTGCCGGGCTTCACGGGCACTTCGCAGCCGAGGCTGGAGCTGCCTTGCTCCGGCCCGACCCGGATCCGGGCCGAGGCCTTGCCGCCGTGGGCGACGGTGTCGTCGAGGCTCTGCGTGGCGTTGAGCGCCCATCCGGCCGGGCCGTCCTCGAAGCCCGGGTTGGCGACCAGGTTGACCGGTTCCGGCTGGTTCTGGAGGTCGGCGACCGCGAACCCGCCGGCGCCCTTGAGCGGCAGCGCGGCGTTGCCGAGGGTGGCCGCGGTGACCAGCCCGGCGGGCGACACGCGCAGGCCCAGGCCGTCGCCGGTGCGGACGATCAGGTCCTGGGCGTGGAGCGGAAGTGCGGCAACGCAGACGAGTAGCAGGAGGCGCAGGGCACGCATGGCGGTACCTCGACGCGGAGGGCGTCCGAGCGGTCGCTTCGCCGGCCGCTCCGTGACTCCCTCTCCCGCCGCGAGAGGGCCGGGGTGAGGGCGCCCGGTCGACGTTTGGCGTCGGGGATGGTCGCCATAGGGCGTGCTACTGCACGCCACTCTGTCGCCGCGAACCTCAAGATGGCGTGCGATAGGTTGCGTTCAAATGCCGGTGTGGGGCGGGCGCCCTCGCCCGCCGCATCTCCACCAGGCAGCTCCCAGAGCGGATCGCGGGCGAGGGCGCCCGCGCCACAATGGGTTGGCGTGAGGCATTTGGACACACCCGATAGCACGCCCTACGGGCCATCGGCGCACGCGAAACCCACCAACAGCGCGCACCCCAGCGCCGGCACGATCACCTCCCCGCCGAGGCACGCCTCCACCGCGCCGCCCGGCCAGGTGTGCAGCTCGGCGGCGC
>JACPDV010000580.1 GCA_016183835.1 Armatimonadota bacterium | reverse complement strand
ACGCCTTCCCCTCGGCGGCGCGGCGCTCGCCCTTGACCCGCTGGAAGTGGGTGTAGGCGCCGTAGTGCCCGGGGGTCTCGTCCTCCGGAGCGTCGGGGTCGTCGAGCGGCGGGAGCTTGGCGTCGCCCTCGCCGAAGTGGTAGCGCGTGGCGCGGCCGCCCTCCAGCTCGACGATAGTCTGGCAGACGTTGTCGAGGAACCATCGGTCGTGGCTGACGATCAGCGCCGCGCCGGCGAAGCCGCGGAGGAAGCTCTCCAGCCACTCGGTCATGGGGATGTCGAGATGGTTGGTGGGCTCGTCGAGGAGCAGCACATCGCAGCCCGATTCGAGCATCCGGGCGAGGGCCAGGCGGCTCTTCTCGCCTCCGCTGAGCTGCCACACCGGCCGGTCGAGGTCGTCCATGCCGAAGCCAAGTGCCGCCAGCGTGCTCAGCATCCGCTGTTCGTAGTCGAACCCGCCGCGGTGCTCCAGCTCGGCCAGGACGCGGGACTGCTCCTCGAGGCGGTGCTGCAGCTCGGCGGGCTCGGCGGCGTCGCCGATGGCGGCGGTGGCGGCCGCGAAGTGGTCGTGGAGCGCGCCGAGGTCGGCGAACACGCTCATCGCCTCGTCCCGGACCGACTGGTCCGGGTCGAGCCGCGGGTCCTGGGAGAGGTAGCCCACCCGCGCTCCGGCGGCCAGGTGCAGCTCGCCTGCCTCCGGCTCCAGCTCACGCAGCAGGATCCGGCAGAGGGTGGTCTTGCCGCTCCCGTTGACCCCCACCAGGCCGGTCCGCTCGCCGCGCTCGAGGGTCAGATCGACGCCGTCCAGCACGGTTTCGATCCCGTGGGCGAAGGCGATCGCGCGGCATTCGAGCAGCGGCATGGCGGTTCCCGGCGGTCGGAGGGAACCGATTATCCCACCGCGTCCGAGGAGCGTCAACGGCCGCAGCGAAGCGGCTCGCCCGGAGGTGCCGCGTGGCCGAGTCTCTGTCGATCGGGCTGGTCGGGTGCGGGAACTGGGGGCGCCATATCCTCCGCGACCTACGTGCCCTGGGTTGCCGGGTGAGCGTGGTGGCGCGGTCGGACGCGTCGCGGGCGAACGCCGCCGAGCACGGGGGCGACGTGGTGGGTTCCCTCGCGGAGCTGCCCGACGTGGCCGGCGCGGTGGTGTGCACGCCCTCCGTAACGCATGCCGAGGTGGTCGAGGCGCTGCTCCCGCGCGGCGTCCCGATCCTGGTGGAGAAGTCGCTCACGACCGATGTCGCGTCGGCGCGCCGCCTCGTGGCCGAGGCCGGCGACCGCGTCTTCGTCATGCACAAGTGGCGCTTCCACCCGGGCATCGAGGCGCTGGGGGAAATCGCCGCGAGCGGCACGCTCGGCGCACCGCGCGGAATGCGGCTGAGCCACCTCGGTTGGGGCCGGCCGCACCTCGACGTGGACCCGGTGTGGATCCTCTTGCCGCACTGCCTGTCGATTCTGTTGGCTGTGTTCGGCCGGATCCCGGCGCCTCTGGCAGCCGTGGCGGACCGCGCGGCGGACCCGGGTTGGGCCGACGGGCTGGCGGCGTTGCTGGGGCCGCCGCCTTGGGCGGCGGTGGAGGTCTCGTCGCGCTTCGCGGGACACCGGCGCGAGTTCCAGCTCGTCTGCGAGGAGGGCACGGCCTCGCTCGGCGAGGCCTGGACCCGCGAGGTGGATGTCCAGCGCGTCGGCGCCGAACCGGAGAAGCGGCTGGTGAGCGACGAGCTGCCCCTCTATCGCGAGCTGCGCGAATTCGCCGAGTACCTGCGCGGGGGACCGCCGCCGCGCTGCTCGGCGGCCGAGGGGCTGCTCGTGGTGGAGGGCGTCGCGGCCCTCCGGGAGTTGGCGGGGCTGCCCGGGAGCTGTCCTCCGCCGCGCGGCGGCGCGTAGGCCGCTTACGTCACGCGCGGCGCTGGGCGGATCTCGTCGAGCAGCGCGGTCAACGGCGGCAGCGCTGCGTCGCGCTCCGAGAGCACCGGCGCCCGCACCTCCGCCGGCCAAGGAACCGCCAGTTCGGGGTCGTCCCAGCGCACGCCCAACTCGTCCGCGGGATCCCAGTAGTGCGTGACGCCGTAGAGCATGGTTGCGGCCTCGTGGATGTAGAAGCCGTGGAGCACCCCGGGGGGAACGACCATCGCACGTAGCTGCTGGCCCGTGACCTCGACGCACACGGTCTGGCGGAACGTGGGGGACGCCTCGCGCAGGTCGACCAGCGCGATGGAGACGCGTCCGCCCACGACGACCAGGTAGTCAAAGTGACGGAGGTGCAGGTGCATCCCGCGGAGCGCGTTGCCGTGCGACGTCACCATATTCCACTGGACGGGCGACACCCCCAGCCCCCATTCCTCGCGGAACAGCTCGGTGAAGCAGCCGCGCGGATCGCGGTGCATGGTCAGCTCGACCAGCCGGACCCCCTCGATCGGCGGCTCGACTCCCCTCGCGAGCACCTCCCTCATTGTCATTACTCCTCGTATGTGGCCCCTTAACGGACCATTATGCGGCTCCGCCGGCGCGCCGTCCGCGGACCGCACCTGCTCCGCCCAAGTCACCGCGGCACAATAGCAGCGGAGGAGCCCCCGATGTCCGCGCCCAGGGTGAGCGTGATCATTGCCACGTACAGACTTCGAAGTCTGGGTGGTCGGCGACGCCTGCACCGACGACACCGCCGAGGCCGTGGCCGAGCTGAACGACGACCGGCTGCACTACCTCGCGCGCGAAGTGAACTGCGGGAGCCAGGCCTTCCCCAACAACGACGGGCTGGCCCGCGCGTCGGCCGCCCACATCGCCTACCTCAACCACGACGACCTGTGGTTCCCGTGGCACCTGGAGGGCCTTCTCCACCGGCTGGAGGAGACCGGCGCCGATCACGCCCATGACTACTATGCCCGACTGGGCACCGAGGGAGTCGTCAGCGTGCAGGGCCCGCCGCGGCCCGGCCGCTCGTTCGCCGACTGGTTCGTCTGCCCGTCGTCTTGGCTCGTGCGGCGCGAGCTGCTGGAGCAGGTCGGCCCTTGGCCCAATCCCGACCGGACGCCGGTCGCGGTGGACGTCTCCATGCTGCGGCGCTTCCACCGCGCCGGGGCCCGGTTCACCTGCGTCTCGCGGCTGGGCCTGCTTAAGTTCCCCTCCCGCCTGACCCACAGCTTCGCCGATCCCGAGGCGCGCCCGCAGACGCACTGGGCCGCGCGCCTGCTCGACGACCCGGAGCGCCTGGAGCACGAGGTGCTCTGGGAGCTGGCGCGGATCCAGGTGGCTACGGAGCCGCCGCCGCCCACGCTGTGGGCCGCGCTGCGCTACCACCGCGATCAGCTCGCGCGGACGGTCCTCAACTGGTACGGCCGCGAACGGTGGCCCGTGAGTGCCTGGGAGGTGCGCCGCATGCAGGCCTACCGCCGGCGGCTGCGGGTGGCGCGCGGACTGACCCGCGCCAGCTGAAGCGATCGCCCGGTCCTGCGCCCGGTCGGACTCGGGACCATAACGTCCACAGGAACCCGCATGCCAGCGCCGGCCGCGAGCATCATCATCGCCACCTACAACCGCAGCGCCGCGCTGCGGCGGGCCCTGGCCGGCGTGCTGGCGCAGACCTACACCGACTTCGAGGTCCTGGTGGTGGGCGATGCCTGCACCGACGACTCCGAGGCCGTCGTGCGGGCGGCGGCCGACGACCGGGTGTACTGGCTGAACCGCGCGGAGAACTCGGGCAGCCAGGCACTGCCGCACAACGACGGCCTGGCCCGCAGTCGCGGCCGGTACATCGCCTACTGCGACCACGACGACATCTGGTTCCCGTGGCACCTGGGCGGCCTGGTGGCGCGACTGGAGGAGACCGGCGCCGACTTCGTGCAGGACTACCTGGCCTGGCTCGACGGCGATGCGGTGCGGGGCGTGACTGGGCCGCCACCCGATGGCAACTACGCCGCCTACTCCGTGACCCCCTCGGTCTGGTTGGTCCGCCGCGCGCTGCTCGAAGCCATCGGCGACTGGCCGGAGCCCGGCGGCCTCGACGACTCGCACGTCAAGGTCGTCCTGCGCCGGTTCGCGCAGGCCGGGGCCAGCTTCGCAGCCGTGTCGCGGCTGGGCGCCCTGGTCTTCCCGTCGCACCTCGCCCCTGTCTACGCCACGCCGGGCGCGGCTCAGCAGGACCTCTGGGCCGGGCGGGTGGCGACCCCCGCCTGCAGGCGGGCCGCCCGCCGGCGCGGCCGTCGCTGCGCGCGGCGCTGCGCTGGCGCTGGCGGGCCGCCCTGCGAGGGTTGATGCAGTGGTACGGCCACGAGCGCTGGCCCCTGCACGGTCTGCGGGTCCGCCGCTGGCAGCGCTGCCGCCGCCTCCGCCGGGCCGCGCGCGGGCTCCCCGAGTGAGCCGATCCAGCCTTCACGATCCTTGACTGCAAGCGGCTTTCCGCGGTACACTAGGGGGCTGTGGTGGGGCGTGGCCAAGCGGCAAGGCAGAGGACTTTGGATCCTCTATCCCAGGTTCGAATCCTGGCGCCCCAATGGCCGGGAGCCGCCCGCGGCTGCCGCAGGTCCGGGGAGCGCAGGTGCGCGAAGCAGCCGTGGTGATGGCCGCCGGGAAGGGCACTCGGATGCACTCCGAGCTGCCCAAGGTCTGCCACCTCGCCGCCGGTCGCCCCCTCGTGCAATGGGTGGTGCAGGCCTGCCGGGAGGCCGGCATCGAGCGCATCGTGGTGGTGGTGGGCTACCGCGAGGAGCTGGTCCGCGAGGCCCTCGCCGGGCAGCCCGTGGACTACGCCAGGCAGACCGAGCAGCTCGGCACCGGACACGCCGCGGCGCAGGCGCGGAGCGTGCTCGGCGAGCTCACCGGCCGGTTGTTCGTGCTCAACGGCGACGCCCCGCTGATCAGCGGCGAGGTGCTGAGCCAAATGCGCCGTCAGCACGCGGCCGCGGGCGCCGACGCCACGCTGCTGAGCATCACGCCGCGGCAAAGCCTGCCCTACGGCCGGATCCTCCGCGATCCGGCGGGCCGGATCTACGACGTGGTGGAAGAGAAGGACTGCACCCCGGAGCAGCAGGCGCTGCGCGAGCTGAACGCGGGGTTCTATGTGTTCAACGCCCCGGAGATCTGGGGCGTGCTGGCCGCGCTGCCGAACACCAACCGGCAGGGCGAGTACTATGT
>JACPDV010000597.1 GCA_016183835.1 Armatimonadota bacterium | reverse complement strand
TCGGAGAAGTACAGGCCCATCGCGAGGTGTGCGTCGGCGTTGCCGGTGTTGAGCACGATCAGCGACTCGTGCCCTTCCAGCGGCAGACCATCCTCACCCCGCGGCGGCAGGTCGCCATCGGGGAAGATCCACACCAGCCGTCCGTCGGCCATGCTCTCACCTCACTGCCATGCCGCCGCCAGGGCCTTCGCCGTGGTGAACTCCGCGCCCTGAGCCTGGAGCGACCGCACCAGCAGCCCGAGCTGCTGTAGCGCGTAGTCGCCGCAGTTCTCCACCAGGAAGTAGTCCGGCTCCACCGCGCCCTCGCCATAGTGCAGCCGGGTGGGCATCGGCTCGAACTCCCAGGGGTGGAAGTAGAAGCAGAGCACCACCGGCAGCCCGCGCTCGCGCACGTAGCCACTGAAGTTGTCGATGTGCTCCATCAGCGCCGCCGCGCTGGCCGTGCGGAACAGCGGCCATTGGTCGCGCTCGCGGTGGTACTCGTCGGTGCACTCCACCGTCATGTCGCAGAAGTTGGGGATTTCCAGCAGCCGCAGATCGCCCGGCTGCGACCAGTCCGAACGGCTCGGATGGTAGGGCGTGAGCTGCTCGCCGTAGAAGTAGAGCGGGTACGAGGCGTCGGCGACGTAGCCCAGCGCGTCCAGCACATTGCAGACGGCGGTGCTGCCCCACAGCCGTGGACAGCGCCAGGAGACGGGCTGCTCGCCCAGCGCCTCCGCCACCCACTCGGTCGCCACCCGCAGGCGGAAGGGCACCTCCTCCGGGAGGAGCGGCTTCACCCCGGGGATCTCGAACAGCGGATCGCCCACCGTCTCGTGAAACAGCGAGTGCGTGCCCACCTCGTGCCCGGCCTTGGCCACGCTCCCCACCACGGTCGGGTGGAGCCGCGCCGCCTCTCCGGTAAAGAAGAAGGTGGCCGTGGCTCCGGCGCGGTCGAGCACGTCGAGGATCTTCGGGGTGCCGCGCTGGACGCCCTCGTAGTAGGGCGACCAGCTCCCGATGTCGGTCTCCATGTCGAAGCCGAGGACGACGGTGATGTCACTCACAGCTCGATCACCTCCATGTACTGGCTGGACATCCAGTCCACGCCGGTGTCGGTGACCACCACGCCGTCTTCCCAGCGCAGGCCGTAGTCGGCGCAGTAGAGGAACGTGTCGACCTGGAACGTCATGCCCGCCGCCAGCGGGTAGTCCGACGAGGACTCCATCCACGGCCGCTCCACCTCCATCAGGCCGATGGAGTGGCACGGGCCGTAGAGCAGGTAATCGCCGTAGCCGCGGGACTTCACAGACTCCTCGAACCTGATCACCACGTCCGCCGCGGGCACGCCGGCGCGCATCAGGTCGGCCGTGAAGTGGTGCGCCTCCAGTCCGAACTCGGTCAGCTCGCGCATCTTGGCAGGCATCGGGCCGAAGCACACCGGCCGGCCCACGCTGGACGAGTAGCCGCCCACCAGCGCGCCGATGTTGAGCTGGATCATCTCGCCGCGCTCGAGCCGCTTCGGGCTGGGCCGGCCGATGGCGTGGTTGCTGTTCGGCCCGCTCAGGACGTAGGTCGGATGCCCTTCGTACTCGGCGCCGTTGGCGTACATCGCGGCCTGCGCCACGCCCACCAGCTCCTGCTCGGTCATGCCGGGCTTCATCGCGTTGAGCGCGGCCTCGGTGGCCACCTCGCTGATGCGGAAGGCCTCGCGCATGCAGCGGATCTCATTCTCGCTCTTGACCGTGCGCAGCTCGACGATCAGGTCGTCCGCGCGCACCACTTCGGCGCCGTTGGCGGCTTGCTCAATGGCCTTGTAGACGGTTACCGGCATCACCGACAGCCCGGCAATGCCGATCCGCTTGACGGGGCCGCCGGCCAGCTCGCGGAAGACGCCCTCGAAGCTGTCCAGGGCGAGGCCGGGGTAATCGGGCTCGGCGGATTCGCGGTACCAGAGGATGCGGCGCAGGTCGGGCGTGCTCATCCGCGCGCGGGCGTAGGTCTCGCTCTCGGGACCGATCAGCAGGAGTGGCTTGCCCGTCCGCCCGAGGACTACGCCGCCGGTCTCGAAGAGGGGCCAGTAGCCGCTCAGGTAGCGGACATTGGCCGGGTCGGCCTCGTCGCCGTGGGCGATCAGGATGTCGAGGTCGGCCTCGGCCATCTTGGCCTGCAAGGTGGCCCAACGGGCCTCGAACTCGGACTGGGGGATCACAAAGTCACCTGCCATCGGTACTCTCCGTCGGAGCGGGCGGTTCGCCGGACCTGGCGTGGATCCTGCGCAACGTCCCGCACCCGGCCCTGAAGGACCGGCTGAGCAAACCAAGTCCGCCTGCGCGGCCTCGGCTTCGACCCCAAACGCCGCGGAGGCGGCGTTCGTCTTCCCAGCCGGCCCTTCAGGGCCGGGTTCTGGTATGATCAACCGCGGCCCGGAGGTCACGGCAATGCGTCGAGCAGCCCTTGGCGTCCTTCTCCTTGCGACCGCCGCCATCGGTGCGGAGCGGCCCGTGCTTCACGTGGCTTACTTCGTGCCCACGGACCGGCAGGTCATCCCCGGCTACGTCGAGCGGATCGACCGTGTGATGACCGAGGTCCGCGACTTCTACGCCCGCGGGATGGAACAGAACGGGTACGGCAAGCTGACCTTCGACCTGGACCGCGAGCCCGACGGCAAGCTGCATGTGATCATGGTCCGCGCCCGCGGGCCGATGCTCGACTACGGCCGGGACGCCGCGGGCAAGGTCTACGACGAGGTCCGCCCCGCGCTCCAGGCCGCCGGGCTGGCGCCCGAGCGGACGCACGTGATCATCTTCCAGGTGCTGCTCGACCAGGTCGATGGCAAGGAGGTCGAGAAGGGGCCGTACGTGGGCGGCGGCGGCGCCGGCTCCGGCACCTGCTGGGTCTACGACCATGCTCTCCTCGACCCGCGGCGGCTGGCCTCGAAGGAGCCCGGCGGCTGGTACATGCGGGCCTGCTCCATCGGCGAGTTCAACAGCCACTACCTCGGCGGCGTCGCCCTCCGGCGGCCGCGGCGTGCCGCATTCCTTGATGGGCTACGGCAACCACACCTACGGCGAGGACCAGCGCGGCGAGGGCGCCGGCACCGTCCTCAGCCCCGCCAGCGCGATGGCGCTGGCGCACCAGCCGCTCTTCACCGGCGTCCCGCTCGAGCCGGATCCCGACGGCCGCTGCGACGTGCAGGACCTGGCGTTCGACTGGGCCGACGGCAAGCTCACCGTCAGCGGCAGAGTCGAGGCGGTCTCGACGGTCTACGGTGTGGTGGCCTATCACGATCCCGACGAGCCGGCGTCGGACTACGACGCCGTGGGCTGGACCGCCGCCGTGCCGCCTACCGGCCGATTTGCCGTCAGTCTGGCGCAGCTCAGGCCGGGCAAGGCGCAGCTCCGCCTGCGGTTCTGCCACGTCAACGGCACCGCCACGAAGCTGCCGTTCAGCTACGGCGTGGACGCACAGGGCGTGCCCGACGTGGCCAGGCTCTGGGCGTCCTCGCTGCAGAGCCGGGCCGTGCGCGCCTGGCAGGCAGGGGATCGGGCCGCGTTCCGCGCAGCCCGCGCCGCCGCGTTGGAGCGCTGCCCGGACGATGCCGAGCTGGCCTATCGGCTGCAACTCCTGGAGCGCCTGCTCGGCCCGCGCGCGCCGATGGCCCCGGCCACCGTGCCCGCGGCGACGAAGGAAGTTGCGGTGTCCGACCTGGCCTTCGCCGAGGAGCGCGTGGGCTGGGGCCGGCCGCTTCGCGACCAGGTGTTGCTCGAAGGCCCCGATGCGTTCCTCTCGCTCGGCGGCAAGGTCTACGACAAGGGGCTCTTCGCCCACGCGCCGTCGCTCTACCGGCTGAGCCTGGGCGGCGGCTGGACGCAGCTCCGCGCTGGCTACGGGCTGAACGACGGGCACCCGGGGAGCGTGGTGTTCGTGGTCCGCGGCGACGGGCGGGAGCTGTTCCGCTCGGACCTGATTCGCGACCACCCGCGGCGCGGCCTGGTGGTGGACGTGGCCGGGGTGAACGACCTCGAGCTGGTGGCGGAGGACGGCGGCGACGGGCCGAACAACGACTGGGGGATTTGGGTCGAGCCGGTGCTGCGGCGGTAGCAGGTCGCTCGGCAGGAGACCCGGCGGGCGACCGGAAGCCCCGCGCGGGAGCCGTCGCCGTGCACAACCCCAAGTGGTGCCTCTTCTTCGATTTCCACACCATGCCCGCCTGCCCCGATGTGGGCGCCGGGTTCGACTTCGACGCCATCACCGGCCAGATCGCCGACATGGGCGTGGACTACATGGTCTTCCCGGCCCGCTGCAACCTCGGCACCGCCTACTACAACACCCGGGTCGGCACCCGCCACCCCTCCCTCACCTACGACCTGCTCGGCAAGCTGGCCGACGCGTGCACAAAGCAGAGCATCGCCCTCACCGCCTACATCAACATCGGCCTCAGCCACGAGGAGGGCCTGCGGCATCGCGAGTGGTGCGTGCTGACGCAGGAGGGCTACACGTACCTGCCCAACCGCTTCGACCACTGGGTGCGGCAGATGTGCTACCACACCGGCTACGCCGACCACGTGGAGGAGATGGTGCGCGAGGTGGTGCGGGGCTACCCGGTGGCAGGGCTCTTCTTCGACTGCATGCAGGTGGCGCCGAGCAGATTCAGGCCTTCAACCATCGCAAGATGAATGCCATGGCCCGCCGCCTGGGAGACGCGGCCCGCTCCGAGCGCGGCGACCTGCTGCTCTACTGCAACGGCATCGACTACGAGGCGCAAGACGACATCGGCTCATACCTCGAATTCGAGTGCCTGCCCACCGGCGGCTGGGGCTACGAGACACTCCCCATCGGCGCGCGCTACCTGCGCACCCTGGGCAAGCCGGTGCTCAACATGACCGGCCGGTTCCACAAGTCGTGGGGCGATTTCGGCGGCATCCGCACCGAACCGAGCCTCGAATACGACCTGCGCTACGGCATGGCCAACGCCATGCGCACCACCATCGGCGACCACTTCCACCCGCGCGGCGACATCAACCAGCCCGTGTTCGACCTGTACAAGCGGCTCTACGACCGCCTCCAGCGCTACGAGCCGTGGCTGGCGGAGGCCCGCGCGGTGGCCGACATCGGCCTGGTCTGGCCCACCCCGTACCCCGGCTACAAGTACCTCTCGCCGCGGGGCCGGGAGCTGTACAACCGCTTCTGGAAGGCCATCAAGGGCGGCACGCGGCTGCTCTGCGAGCTGCGGCAGCAGTTCGACGTCGTCACCACGTTCTCCGACTGGAGCGGCTACCGGCTGCTGGTGCTCCCCGACTTCGTGACGCTCGACGCCGAGGTGGCCTCGCGAGTCCGGGCGCACCTCGATCGCGGCGGCGCGATCCTCTCCAGCGGCTGGTCCGGCCTCGATCCCGAGCGGCGCGACTTCGTCTTCGGCGAGTGGGGTCTGCGCTACGACGGCGACGATCCCTACGACCCGGCCTACTTCCGCCCCGCGCCGCGGCTCGCCGAGGGCCTGCCGGACATGCCCATCACCTTCTACCAGCGCGGCGCGGCGGTGGCGGCGCTCGACGGCACGGAGGTGCTCGCGGAGATCATCGCGCCCTACTACAACCGCCACTGGGACGGCTACGGCGAAGACGCGCAGGTGCCGCTCAAGCAGTTGCTGGCCAACCTGCTGCCCAGCGTCCTGCCCGCCCCGCTGGTGCGCGCGCCGGGCCTGCCGAGCTTCGCCCGCGCCACGGTGACCGAGCAGCCCGGCCGGCGGATGGTTCACCTCCTCAGCTACTGCCCCGAGCGCCGCGGGGATCGGGTGGACATGATCGAGGAGCCCATCGAGCTGCGCGATGTGGCGCTGGCGCTGCGTGAGGACGTGCCGGTGAGGTCGGTCTACCTGGCGCCGGACCGGGAGGACCTGCCGTTCGAGGTGCGCGACGGCTACGTGCAGACGGTGGTGCCGCGAGTGCCCGGCCACGCGGTGGTGGTGTTCGAGGAGTAGCGTCGTGGCCTATCAGCTCAAGACCCGCATGCTCTTCTGCGACTGGCACATGCCCGACTTTCTGCCGGAGCTGGTGTTCGACTACGACGACTACTTCGAGGGCGTCCGTCGCACCGGCGCCGAGGCGCTGATCTTCATGTGCAAAACGGCCCACGGCGGGTCGCTCTTCCCCACCGAGGTCGGTGTCACGAACCCCTCTATGCAGGGCGACATCGTCGGCGAGGTCAGCCGCCGGGCGAAGGCGATGGGGCTCGAGTTCATCGCCTACTACAACGTGGTCCTGAGCTGGGAGCTGCCCAAGCTGCACCCCGAGTGGGCGCAGCTCGGGCGCGACGGGCAGCCGCTGCGGATGTTCCTCTACCCGTGCAGTTGCATGACGCCCGAGGGCTGCTTCTGCCCGGCCTGCCGGGAGAAGTTCGCGGCCCGCTTCGGCTACCAGCTCGAACCCGACGTGTTCGGCGTGCGGGAGTGGCACGATCTGCTGACCTACCAGGCGGACACGCGCGAGGCGTTCCTGGCCCACTTTCGGGAGCGCGGCAACGCGGTGCGGCCGGGGCTGAGCTGGTCGTGGAACGGTTGCGGCAGTCCGGTGAGCCTGTCCGCCACGCTGCACCACGGTGCGGACTACCTGAGCACCGAGGCGCATCCGCCCGAGTACCTCCACGCCGAGCACGCCACGCGCTACTGCGAGGGGCTCGGCCTGCCGTTCACGCTGTTCATGCCCGAGAGCCAGGGCTCGTGGGGCGACTGGACCGTCACCACGCCGGCGGTGATGAAGGGCCTCTCGGCAATCGCGCTGGCGCACGGAGGCGCGCTGAACGCCAACCAGGTGCCCTATCCCTGCGGCGACCGCGGCGGCAAGGTCCCCGAGATCGTCTGGGACACGATCTCCGCGACTTTCGCCTTCGTCGCGGAGCGCGTGGCGCACTGCCGGGGCAAGCGGCCTGTGCCGGTTGCGGCGGTGCTGCACTCGGCGGACAACGCGCGCCTGCTCGCCGCGCGCGGCCGCGCCGGCGAGCCGGGCTGGCAGACCTGGGAGGTGTTCCACCATGAGCACACGCTGAGCCAGCTCCTGTGCGAGAACCACACGCCGTGGGAGATCCTCCCCGCCGAGACCCTGCTGGAGCGGCTGGGCGAGTACGAGCTGGTGATCCTGCCGCACCTGCCGTACGTAGACGGAGACCTGGCCGAGCGGCTGAGGGCGTATGTACGCGGCGGCGGGAAGCTCTTGGTGAACCACCTCACCTCGCTGTGCGACCGGTATGGTGAGCGGCTGGCGAACTTCGCGTTGGCCGACCTGCTGGGGGTGGACTTCGTGGCCGACTCGCCCTACAGCGTGTCCTACCTGGACCAGATCGACCCGAGCCTGGGCGCGCCGGCCATTGCGGGGCTGAGCGCCTGGTACGTGGAGGCGCAGCTCCGGAAGTTCCGCATCGGGGCGCGCGGCACCCACCCCTCCGACCCA
>JACPDV010000579.1:5871-9834 GCA_016183835.1 Armatimonadota bacterium | reverse complement strand
GCTCCGCAGCAGCTCCCGCGACAGCCCCGGCTCGCCGCGGTCGCGGTACATCCGCGCCCGCATGTAGTCGGTCACCGCTATGCCGCGCGGGCAGGCCTGGTCGCACCGGCCACAGAAGCTGCAGAGCTGACCCGCGCAGGCCGCCACGTGGCGCGCATGCCGGCGGTCGGCCGCCGCGTCGCGCTCGGTCACGGCCGCCACGTTGGTGTCCAGGTGCTGCTCCGAGACACAGCCCAGCGTCAGGCTGGCCAGGTGCTCGTTGGTCAGCAGGTCGCGCAGGCCGGCCTGCCAAGCGCCCTGGTCGTTGCGGTTCAGCCCTCCGGAGCCCTTCATCACCAGGAAGCCCATGTTCTCCTTTGCCACGGCTTCCTGCACCGCCGGGTTCAGCTCCTCGCGGTTGCCCACGTTGTAGGCCAGCAGGCAGCAGTCCCACCAGCCTGCGGCCGTGGCCGCGCGGACCGTCTCCGCCTGGTACTTGTGCGAAGCGAACCCGATCCACCGGATCTTGCCCTGCTGCTTCAGCCGCTCGAACCCCTCGTGCATCCGCTCGTCGGAGGCGTTCTCGCCCTCGCGGTAGGGGATCAGGATGTCCACGTAGTCCGTGTGCAGGGCGCGCAGGTGGGCGTCGATGTCGCCCGGCTCGATCTTCAGCGCGAGGAAGACATCCTTCCGGCGCGTCTTCATCACGTCGGCCACCACGCCCATGGCCAGGCCGCCGGTGTAGCCGGGGCAAGTGTGGATCAGGTTCACGCCGCTGTCGATGGCGTGCTCCACCACCCGCGCGTGCGCCGGGTCACGCATCCCCACCGTGCCGAGCGAGATGGTCGTCACCTCCAGCCCGGTGCGGCCGAGTTTGCGCTTGGGCAGCTCCGCCGCCCGCGCCGGCCGCCAGTCTCCGAAGATCAGCCCGGCCGCCGCCAGGCCCGCGCCCGCGCGGAGAAAGCCGCGCCGGTCCACCGCAGCCCCACCACTCTGCTCCGTGCTGTCAGCCATTCCTTGGTCTCCCGGTACGACTCACCGATTGCCCACGGCTCGCCGCTCACGGCTCACCGTTCACCGTTCACCGTCCCCCGCACGCATGTCCGCCACCACGTCGCGCCGCCGGTCACAGGCCGCGGTGCATTGCCCGCAGCCGTTGCACGCACCCAGCGAGTGCCGCGCGGGGATGCTCGCGGTCAGCTCCTCCGCCAGCCGGACGTCGCCGCGCGAGCGGTAGAGCCCGGCCCGGAGGTAGTCCATCACCGCCACGCCCCGCGGGCAAGCCGCACCACAGCCCCCACAGAAGCTGCACAGCGTCCCGGCGCACTCCGCCGCCCGCTCCTCGAACCGGCGATCCTCGTCGGTGCTGCGCGCCCGCACCGCGGCGACGTTGCCGTCGACGTGCTGCGTGGCGGACATGCCGAGCGTCAGGCTGGCGATGTTGCGGTTGGCCAGCAGCCCGCGCAGACCTGCCTGGAACTGCCCCGCGCTCGCGCGGCTCAAGCCAATGGCCGCCTTCATCGCCATGAAGCCCATCCGCTGGCTGGACACCGCCTGCCGGATCACCGGGTCCAGCTCACCGCGGTTGGCCACGTTGTAGTTGCACAGGCAACAGTCGAACTTGCCCGAGGCCGTGGCCGCCCGGATGCCGGGGGCCATGTTGTCGTGGGCGGCGAAGCCGAGGAAGCGCACCTTGCCCTGCTGCTTGAGCCGGGCGAAGGCCTGGTGCAGCGCCGCGTTGGTCATGTCGCCGGGGCCCAGGGGCGGCATGGCGATGTCCACGTGGTCGGTCTGCAGGCTGCGCAGGTAGTTGACGAACTGCGGGTCGGCCGGGCTCTCCTTGAGCACGAGGATCACCTCGCGGCGGCGCCGGCGCATGACCTGCCCGACGATGCTCAGCGCCTGCCCGTTCTGGTAGTGGGCCGAGACCGTGGCGGCCTGCGCCTCGGACCAGTCGCCGAAGATCAGCCCGCCCGCCGCGAGCGCCGCGCCGGCGCTCAACAGTCCGCGCCGGCTGACCTCTGTTGAAACGTCGTGCTCGTCACGCTCAGCCATTTCGTCTCCTTCGGGAATGGACACCGCTGCCGCATAAACCGACAAACTTGTCAGCTTTGCAAGCGTCCTGCCAAGATCGATTCCGGACCTACAACGCCCTTGCCAAACCGCTGGTCAAGGGCTTGGGACTTCGGTACCCCGGCCCCTGTTCCTTCCGGGCGAGACGCTCACCGGAAACGAACTGTTCACACACCGAAGCCAAGTGGGAAACGCGGCGGCCCTAGCCTGTGGTCAACGTCGTCGGCTCGGCCACGGACGGTGGACCGGGCGGCAGCAGCAAAGGAGACGTCACGTGGTACGACACAGATCGCTCGCGGGCCTGGCGATGCTTTCGCTGGCCCTGTTCCTCGGCCGTGCCGAGGCGACTCCCAGCACCAACATCTGGAACCCCAGCACCGACATCCAGGCCAAGGGCGTCTGGCACTTCGGGATTGACAACTACTTCTCGGTCAACCGCAATCGCCAAGTCCCGTTCGCGGCGCCGACCGACGTGGGCATCACCTATGGCCTGCCCTACGGTTTCGAAGTGGGTGCTGACGTGTTCGAGCCCACCAAGCACCCCCTCACCTTCAACGCCAAGTGGGGTCTGCCCGAAAAGAAGAGCCGGCCGGCCATCGCCGTCGGTGTCTTCGCCGTGGGCGTCAACCGGGCCACCCAAGGGAACATCTTCTATGGCGTGCTCTCGAAGAACGTCAGCGACGTGGGCCGCTTCACCGCCGGCGGCTACTACGGCCGCAAGGCCTTCCTCGGCGGCGCTGAGCAGGGCGGTGCCATCCTGGCTTGGGACCGCTCCTTCGGCAGCAAGTGGTGGGCCTCGGTCGACTACGCCAGCGGGCAGAACCTCAACGGCGCGCTCGCCTTTGGTGGCTCGTACGCATTCTCCAAGTCGTGTAGCGTGATCGTGGCGTACGTCATCTTCAACAACCACAGCCTCAACCCCAACGACACCATCACCACGCAGCTCGACTGCAACTTCTGAGCCCCTCCCAGCTCGGCCGGACCGACAGCAACGCACCGCGAGCCGCTCGAGCGCGCTCGCGGTGCGTTGGTGCGACTCGCAGGTCAGGCCAGCCGCTTGCCCTTCTTGAGCAGCCCGATCAGCCAGAACGCGCCGCCCACCAGCAGCGCCACCATGGCCAGCGGCACGACGAGCCGGAGCGCGAGGTGCAGGAGGAGCCCCAGCAGGCGCCACCCGACCCAGACCGCCGCGATCGCGCCGACCACCTTCCAGAACGTCCAGCCGGGCTTCTGCTTGGTGGGCGTGTAGGTGGTGGTGGTCGTGGTGGTGCCGATCTCGGCATCCAGCTCGGACTCGATCTCGCGGAGGGTCGCCTCGCGTTCGTCCTTGTCCAACGAGTTGCGCGACATGGTCAAACCTCTCTTGGCAGCCCGGCCTCGATCAGCGTCCGACTCCAGCCCTCGAACGCGACCTCGTGCATCATCGTTCCCAGCCGCTCCGGGGTGTGCCAGCCCGCGGCTTCCAGCTTGTCCGTCTCGCGCACCCCGCAGCCGGCGGCCGCCTCGGCCGTCAGCCCGGCGAGCACCACCACCCCAACGTGTACCCGATCCACCGGCGTCTCGTCCAGCGCCAGGAAGCCGTGCAGCCGCAGCCGCCCCACCCCGCCCGGCACCACCGGCAGGACCAGCTCCTCGCGCAGCTCCCGCTGCAGCCCGTCGGCCAGCAGGTTCGGCCGCACCGCCGGCGACGTCCAGTGCAGGCCCGCAGTCAGGTGCTCGTCGTTGATGTGGCCGCCCACACCGACCGAGTGCAGGTCCACCAGCCTTGCCTCGCCGCTCGCCGGCAGCCGCCGGTAGACGAAGTACGCACCCGACGGGTCCGCCAGCACCAGATACGGGATCACCTGCCGCCAGGTTTCGTCGGTCTCCACGCCCTCGCGTGGCAGGAACCGCCCCACCGCCAGCAGCTCG
>JACPDV010000579.1:0-5846 GCA_016183835.1 Armatimonadota bacterium | reverse complement strand
GCCTCGGACCACCGCCGGAAGCCCGCGCGCAACCGCGCGGCGTGCACCCGCTCCGCCGGCACACACCAGCTCCGTTCAGACACCTGCTGGCACTCCTGCGATCTCGATGCGCTGTCTGCGGTGTCTGAAGCGGCGAGCGTCATTGCGAGGAGGTCCGCCGACGAAGCAATCGCGGTCACCAGGTGCCCCGGATC
This sequence comes from Armatimonadota bacterium, assembly GCA_016183835.1. GTDB lineage: Bacteria > Armatimonadota > UBA10988 > UBA10988 > UBA10988 > JACPDV01. The sequence continues at coordinate 5,652 of JACPDV010000579.1, read as the reverse complement.
CGCTCCACAAGCGCCGTCTCGGACGAGATTGCTTCGTCGGCAGACCTCCTCGCAATGACGGCGGCGCGGCGCCGGCGGCGGGGTCAGAAGAGCTCAATCCTGACCTCCTCCCCAGCGGCCGCCACTGCGACTCCTTCCGGAATGATCGCGTAGCCGTCGGCCCCGAGCATCGACGCCATCCGCCCGCTGCCCTGGTCGCCCGTCGCCGTGGCCCACACCTGACCGTCGGCATCCGCCCGCACCGTCACGCGCACGTACTCACACCGTGAGGCATCGCTCCTCACCGCCTCCGCCATCCGCCCGCGGAGCCGCAGCCGGCCGCCGTCGCTGCGCCCCAGCAGCGCGTCCACCGCCGGCCGCACGAACACGTCCACGGAGACCATCGACGACACCGGATTCCCGGGCAGCCCGAAGAACAGTGCCTCGCCGAGCCGGCCGAAGACCAGCGGCTTCCCCGGCTTGATCGCCACGCGATGGAAGTACACTTCGCCCAGCCGCTCGGCCACGGGCCGCACGAAGTCGCGGTCGCCCATCGACACGCCGCCTGCGGTGATCACCAGATCGACGTTCGGCAGCCCCTGTAGCCGCGAGACGAGCGCCTCCTCATTGTCCACCGCCCGCCACGCGCCCACCACGTCCACGCCGAGCGCCGCGAGCTGCGCCGGGAGCGCCAGGATCGAGCTGTCGCGAAGCTGCCCCGGACCCGGCACTTCGCTCACGTCCACCAGCTCGTCGCCGGTGGAGAGCACGGCCGCCCGCGGCGCCCGCGTGACCGGCACCTCAACCCGCCCGAGCGCCGCCAGCACGGCGATCTCGGCGTAGCCGAGGGTGGTGCCCGCGCGCAGCACCGTCTCGCCGATCCGCACGTCCTCGCCCCGCGGCCGGACGTTGGCGCCGGGGCGCGGCGCTGTGGCGAAATGGACCCGCCCACCGGCGACGTGGGCCAGCTCGATGGGCACCACCGCATCGGCGCCGGGCGGCAGCTCGGCGCCGGTCATGATGCGCGCCGTGGTGCCGAGCATCAGCGGCCCCGGCTCGCTCGGCCCGGCCGGCAGGTCGGCGGTCACGGGCAGCCACACCGGCCGCTGCTCCGTCGCCTCGGCCAGGTCCGACGCGTGCACCGCGAAGCCGTCCATCGCGCTGTTGGTGAAGAGCGGCAGGTCGAGGTCGCTGACCACGTCCTCGGCCAGGACTCGCCCGCGGCAGGCGGCGAGCGGGACCGCCTCGCCCGGCAGGCGCCGGCAGTGGGCGAGGACGATGGCGAGCGCCTGGTCCACAGGCAGGGGCGGCTGCATCAGGCGTCCACCGACATCGAGCGTTTCACTTCATCCAGCTCGCTTTCGATCTCGTGCATCCGCTCCGCGACGTCGTCGATGCTGGTCTCGCCCAGCTCGCCGCCGAGAACCTGCGCCACGGCCAGGTTGCCCACGGTGCGGTCGAAGCTCTGCGCGATCTGCTGCAGGCCGGCGCACTGCTCGCCAAACCGCTGCCGCAGACTGATCTGGTCCTCATCGGAGATGCGCCCCGCCTGGGTCTCGAGCACGGTGCGGATGGCGCCCGTGCGCTCGGCCAGGTCGAGGTACTCGAACAGCCGGTCGCGGGCGTGGATGAGCTGCACCTGCCCCAGCTCCACCTCGTCCCGATCGGAGACCTGGGCCCGGAAGTCGATGTAGGTCTCGAGCACATGCTCCACGTAGCTGTTGAGCGGCGCGGGGAGGTCACGCATGGCGCCGACGCGGTCCCACAGCTCCATGTCGAGCGGCAGGTAGCGCTGGAGCTGCTGCGTCAGGATGGCCTCGCGCAGCCGCTCGTGCATGTGCCGCCGGAAGAGGAAGAGGCCGGCCCCGGCGCCCACGATGATCGCCACCCAGAGGAACTGGAACAGCGGCCCGAGCGCCGGCGCGGTCATCAGCAGAACCATCGCCAAGCCGCCCACGCCCAGCGACATGAGGCGCTGCGCATGCTCCTCGCTGTCGACCTGCGCCGCCCGGTAGTATTGCCGTGCCTGAGTCAGATTCACTTCCGCCATGCAGCTCTGCTTACCCGCGGGCTCATTCGGCCACCGCCCGCTCCACTCCTGCCGCCGCCAACCCACTCCGGGTCACTCGCCCACCGCCCACGCCGGCTGTGCCGCCGATGCCCGATACCACGACACCGCCACACCGTCCACCTGCGCCTCCCACTGGTGGCCGATGAAAGTGTGCTGCCGGATCTCCTGTCCGGGCTGCAAGTCGTGGTACTTGCGCAGTTTGCCCTCGAAGTCGATCCAGTAGATCGCCGCCGGCTGGGCCAGGGCGTTGCGGACGGTGATCTCGCACTCGCTGCCGCCCGCCTGCTTCAAGGGATAGGCTGCGGGCGGCTCCTCGCCGCGCAGCCAGCGCACGAACCAGTCCCACATCCGCCGCTGCACGTAGGCCCCGAACCCGTGCCCCGCGCCGGGCACCAGAAGCAGCTCGAAGTCACAGTTGGCCCGGATCAGCGCGTTGGCGAACTGCAGCGTGGCCGCCGACGGGTTCACATTGTCGTCCAGCTCGCCGTGGACCAGGAGCAGCTTGCCGCGCAGCTTGTCCGCGTTGACCACGTTGGACTGCGCGGCGTAGTGCGGCCCCACGGGGTAGCCCATCCACAGCTCGTTCCACCAGGCCTTGTCGGTGCGGTGGTCGTGGTTGCCAGCCAGAGCCACCGCCACTCTGTACACCTCAGGGCAGGCGATCAGCGCGCGCGCCGCATTGTAGCCGCCGGCCGACATGCCGTAGATCCCGACGCGGGTCAGGTCCATGTACGGGTACTTCGCCGCCGCGGCGCGCAGCCAGGCGATACGGTCGGGGAAGCCGCTGTCGCCCAGGTCGTGCCAGGCCACGTCGTGAAACGCCTTGGCGCGGTTGGCGGTTCCCATGCCGTCGATCTGCACCACCACGAAGCCCAGCTCGGCCAGCGCGAAGTGCGCCCCCGAGGCGCTGAAGGTGTGCGGCACGAACGAGCCCTGCGGTCCGGCGTAGATGTCCTCGATCACCGGGTAGCGCTGCGCCTCGTCGAGCCGCGACGGCCGCCAGATCACGCCGTGGATGGGCGTCGTCCTGTCGCGCCCCGGCGCCACGAAGGGCTCGGGCAGCCGCCAGCCGGTGGCCGTCAACGCCCCGATGTCCGCCTCCTCCACCCGGCAGACGAGCCCGCCGTCGGCGCTCCGCCGCAGCTCGGTCACCGGTGGCTGGTCCACCCGCGACCAGGTGTCCAGGTGGAACCTGCCATCGGGCGAGGGCCGCAGGCTGTGCTGACCGTTCGCCGGCGACAAGCTCGCCAGCCCGCTGCCGTCCAGGTTGACGCGGTACCAGTGCAGCAGGTAGGGGTCCTGCCCCGCCTCGCGACCGCCCGCGGCGAACTCGAGCCACCGCCCGGCGCGGTCGATCCGCCCGAGCTGCCGCACCACCCACTCGCCCTGCGTGATGCGGTTCTTCACCGCGCCGGTCCGTTCGTCGATCAGGTAGAGATGGTTCCAGCCGTCCCGCTCCGCTGCCCAGACGATCTCGTCCGTGTCGTCCAGGTACTCGAGCGCGTGGCAGGGTGGCCAGACGAAGGTCGGGCTCCGCTCCTCGATTACTGTTCGCACGGCGCCGGTCGCGGCGTCCACCTCGAGCACACGCACGCGTTGGTTGCCGCGGTCGGTGTGCTCGTAGGTCAGCCGGGCGGAGTCCGGCTTCCAACGCAGCTCGGGAAGACCGTTGGGCGTCTCGACCGGGTCGGCGTCCACCTTGACCTCGCGCGGCGGGTCGACCTCGAACAGCCGCAGCTCGTGGCGGTCGAGCCGGTCGCCGGGGAGTGGGTAGGTGTACTGGCGCAGCTTCGGCCGGAGCCCCTCCTTGGGCGAGGACTCCACCACGTACATGGCCAGGTTGTCGCCGGGCGTGGTGCGCCAGGCCGCCAGACGCCGGCTGTCGGGCGACCAGCTCCAGGGGCCGTAGGGGTGCCCCGGATCGCCGTCGGCGCTCAGCGTGTGCTCGGCGCCGGCTTCGGCGCGCAGCCAGAGGCTGCCGTCCCGGACGAATGCGGTCCAGCGGCGGTTGGGCGACTCGCCGGGCTTCTGCTCGGGCGCCGGCGGCGCGGCGGGCACGGCCGGCGGCTCGGGTAACGCCGCCTGCTCCAGCGCGTAGCTCCGCAGGTCGCAGCGCCAGCCCTGCTCGCCCACCCGGAAATGGAGCCGCGCGCCATCCTCGGCGAAGGCGATCTCACGGAAGGGCAGTCGCCGCGGGTCGATCTTCCGCTTGAGCGCGTCGCTCAGCGCCGCGGCCAGCCGGGCGTGGTCGAAGGCCGGCGCGCGGGCGCCCTGCGCGGCGTCGACTAGAACGAACTCGCGCTCTTCGCCGAGGTCGAGCCGGTACCAGAAGCGATCGTTTCCCTCCAGCCAGCGCGGCTGCACGACATCGCGCGCGACCAGCTCGTCCATCGCCGCGGAGCCGAGCCGCTCGGCGCGCTGGTAGGTCTCCCAGAGCGGTCCGTGGGGCGGCTCGTCGGCGGCGCAGACACTGAGGGCGCCGAGCAGGAGCGGGAGGTGCAGCATGGCTCGCCTCAGGCTCACGCGCCGGCCTTGAGGCGGCTGAGCACGCGCCAGGCGTCGCAGGCCGCCGCCAGGTGGTAGACCGCCGCCAGCACGAGCCCCCACAGCCCCGGCGCGTCCTGGGCGGGGTGCATCAGGGCGTCGAGGTGCGCGGTGAACTGCGCCGCGGCGAGCGCCCAGAACGGCAGCGCACCGACGAAGAAGGCTGCGCCGCGGCCCACCACCCCCGCGTACATCTGTCCCAGGCCGGGGATCACCAGCGACGAAGCGAAGGCGGTCTCCGGCTTGCGCCGGGCCAGCACGCGGGCGTCCGGCTCGTCGCCGGCCGCCTCGCCGGCGATGCCCTCGAGCCCCACGCTGGCGCGGCCGAGCCCCACCTCGGCGGCGGCCAGCTCGGGCTGCAGCTCGAGCGCGCGGCGGAAGCACTGCGCCGCGGCGGCCCATTCCTCGGCGTCCAGGTTCAGCTCGCCCATCAGGGCAAACACGCCGGCGGAGTCAGGGTCCACGGCGAGGGCGTCGTCGAGCGCGCGCCAGGCGGCTTCCGTGTCGCCCCGGCGGCGGTAGAGCGCCGCCGCCGAGAGCGCGCGTTCGCTCGCCACGCGCCGCGGATCCTCATCACCCGTGCCGGCCGAGGTCATGGCGTCAGGGCTTCCAACTCCCGTACCGCACGCGCATCAGGTAGTCGGCCTCCAGGAGCTGCGACTTGTTCCCGATGTCGTACCACAAGCCGTCCGTGAAGAAACCGTGCACCACCGTCTGCCGGTGAAGCCACTGCATGAAGTAGCCGGGCGCCTCCATGCTGCGGTCTCTCAGCCAGGGGTACTCGCTGAACCGCGGCAGGTCGGCCGCGGCGAACATGTAGCAGCAGATCCCGATCAGGTCGCTCACCGGTTCGTCGGGCTTCTCGATGAACGAGACCACGCGCTCGTCGGAGTCGAGCTCGACGTTACTGTACTGCTTGATCAGCTCGGGGTCGGGGAAGTGGCGGACCACGGCGCAGCTCGTGCCCTTCCGCGCAAAGAACCGCTGCAGGTCACCCAGGTTGAAGTCGAACAGGTTGTCGCCGGCCACCACCCACAGGTCGTCGCGCACCTCGGCGT
>JACPDV010000578.1 GCA_016183835.1 Armatimonadota bacterium | reverse complement strand
GCGCGCGGTGGACCGGGCGGGCGAGATCGCCGCACTGGTGACTGCGGCGGGCCTGCATCCGCTGCTGCGCTCGGCGCTCCCGGCGGAGGCCGAGGAGAGCCGTGAACGGGGCGCGGTGGTGATCGTGGACACCATCGGCGAGCTGTCCGAGCTGTACGTCGTGGCGACGGTGGCGTTCGTCGGGCGGAGTCTGGTGAAGCTGGGCGGGAGCAACGTCTTGCAGAACGTGCTGCAGGCGGCGGCGCAAGGCAAGCCGACGCTCTCGGGGCCGTACGTCAACAACGTGCGCGACAGCGTGGCCTTGCTGGCGGGCGCCGGGGTGCTGTCCACGGTGACCGACGCGGCGAGCCTGGCGCGCGAGGTGCTCAGGCTGTTCGGCGACGCGCCGGTCCGCGCGGCCGTCGAGGCCGCCGCGCGGGCGGTGGTGGAGGCCAATCGGGGCGCCACCGCGCGCACGGCCGATGCGCTGCTCGAGCTGCTCGATGAGTGAGCCGACGCGCGGCCCGGCGCGGCCGCGGCTCGAGGTGTGGTTCGAGAGGACCGTCTCGGGCGAGAGCCGGGGGCCGGGGGAGGCGGCCTCGCGCGGTCTGCTCGGCGTCCTGGCGGGCGGCTACGCGGTGGGGCTGGCGCTGCGCGACGCCGCCTACCGGCTCCACCTCGTGCCACGCGTGGAGGTCAACGCGCGGGTCATCTCCATCGGCAACATCACCCTCGGCGGGACGGGCAAGACACCGGCGGTGATCCACGTGGCGCGGCACTTCCGCGACCTGGGCGAGCGGGTGGCGGTGCTGACCCGGGGGCACGGCGGCCGACGGCTGAGCGGCGTCACGGTGGTGCACGACGGCGTGGAGCGGCTGCTCGGCGTGGACGAGGTGGGTGACGAAGCGGTGCTGCTGGCCGAGCGGCTGGGCGACGTGCCGGTGCTCGTGGGCAAAGATCGGCGGCTGACCGCGGCGGAGGCGGTGAGCGGCTTCGAGGCGTCGGTGCTGATCCTGGACGACGGGTTCCAGTACCGCCGGCTGGTGGCCACCGACCAGATCGTGCTGCTCGACGCGACGCGACCGTTCGGCACGCGGCGACTCTTCCCGGCCGGCACGTTGCGCGATCCGGTGAGCTACCTGGCGCGGGCCGACCAGCTCTGGCTGACGCGCACCGACCATCCGCGGGCGATGGAGCCCGACGAGCTGCGGCGCGCGGTGGCGGCGCTGGCGCCCGGAGTGCCGCTCCACCGCACGCGGCACGAGCCGGCACGGCTGACCAGCTTCCCGGCGGGGCAGGGCCTGGACCTGGCCGCCCTGCGCGGGGCGAAGGTGGTGGCGATGGCGGGGATCGGCAACCCCGAGGCGTTCGAGGCGACGCTGCGCTCGCTGCGGACGAAGGAGATCATCGCCGAGCCGTTTCCCGACCACTACCGCTACACGCAGGAAGACATCGCCGCACTGGTCCGGCGGGCGACCACGGCCGGCTGCGACGCGGTGGTGACCACGGAGAAGGACGCCGTGCGGCTGGACCTTTGGCCGGCGGGCGGGCCGGAGCTGTGGGTCCTTGGGATCGAGCTGGTGTTCGAGGGCATGGGGCCGGTCTGGTAGCGTGCCGCGGGCAGGAGGAGACGCGCTCCAGCGGCGCGAATCCGACGGCAGAGGACACGCCGGATGCCGCCGAGCGACGATGCCGAAGCCACCCGCGCCGCGCTCGCGGATGTCCGCGCGGCCGCGCTCGGCTGCGTCGCCTGCAAACTGGCCGGCGACCGCACGCAGGTCGTCTTCGGCACCGGCAACCCCGGAACCCCGATGGTTCTCGTCGGCCAGTCGCCCGGAGAGCAGGAGGATCGGCTGGGGGAGCCCTTCGTCGGCCGCGCCGGGCAGCTCCTCAACGAGTGCCTCCAGGAATGCGGCATCAAGCGCAAGCACATCTGGATCACCAACATCGTCAAGTGTCGGCCGTGGGAGCGCACCACCGGCGGCCGCGGGCGCAACCGCGATCCCGAGGAGGACGAGATCGCGGCCTGCCGGCCGTGGATCGAGGCGGAGCTGGCGCTGATCAGGCCGCGGGTCATCGTCTGCATTGGCGCGCCTTCGGCCACGCTGATCCTCGGCCGCGAGGTGGCCATCAGCCGCGACCGGGGCGGGTGGTTCACCGAACACCCCTTCCGTCCGGCTCACGTCATGCCGGTGTTCCATCCCGCCTACCTACTCCGCCAGCACGGCCCGGCGTTCGACGAGCTGCGGCGGCAGTTCGTGGCCGATCTCGACAGCGCCCGCCGGATGGCGGTGAAGCTGCTCCACGAACCCGCGCCGAGCGCGGCGCCGCCGACACCGCCCGCGCAGATGAGCCTGTTCGACGAGGAGGGCGGGTGACGACATGGCCACGTCCACGGAGTGGCTGCGAGCCGCGCAGGGACATCTGAAGTCGGCGGAGCACCTCCTCTCCGCTCCTCGTGATGATCGGGGGTACGTGCCGAGCTGCCTCAGTCGCGCGTACTACGCGGCGTATGCTGCCTGCTGTGGTTGGTTCGCGGCTGCTGCCGAGTGGTTCGAGGGCAAGGGGGACGCGCCCCCGGTCGAGCCGGAGCTGGCTGTCAACCCGCGGCGCGGCCAGAGTTGGTGGTACCCCCATGGCCGGCTCCACGCCGACCTTGCGGCCATGTTCGCCTGGCGACGCTCGCTGTGCGGCGACGCGGAGTGCGGCTTGGCCCGCGAGCGGCACTGTGTGGACGTGGTAATGGCGCTGCAGGACGCACGTGTCGACGCCGACTACAGCCCCGGCGCGGTCCAGGCCGAAGCCGACGCGCAGGATGCCTTCCGGCATGCGTCCTTCGTGCCAGAATGGATGAAGCAGCAAGTAGCCAGACTTGGAGCGGAACGATGACTGCAGACACCTCCGACAAAGTCCTGGGTCTCGTCAAGCAGGCTGCCCGCGAGTACGAGGAGGCAGAGGGGATCGACCTTGGCCTGGAGTTCCCCTTCGCCCCCCGTCGCGACGGCGACTGGTACTTTGTGACAGTCGTGGCCGCACGTCGTCCCCGTCGTTCATTCGAGTACTACGAGCGCTTGCGCGAGATCGAGCACCGACTTCAGGATGACCCTGTCAACAGCGTCAACGTCCTTCTGGTCCCGGGGGTCGCCGAGGTCGTCTGAGCCGCCGCCGCAGCGTGAGCGCCCCCCGCAGCGCAATGCGGGCGCAGCGAACGCACCCGCCTGGATGGGGTTGTTGCGCTGCCGGGGCGCCGCAACGGTTCCGTTACAGGATCGTCACAACAGGCGCGCCGCGGCAAGGGATAGGTGAGGCAAGGGCCGCTCGAACAGCTTCCTCCGAGCGGACCATTTTGAGGTTCGGGAATGAGCGCGCTACGCTTGACAGTCCTCTTCGCGGCGCCGGCAGCGATGGTCTGCATGTGGCTCAGCGCCAGTTTGTTCCGAGCCGTTCCGCTCTACGTCACCCACTCGTTGGCCCTGCTCCTGGGCGTCTTGTGGATCGCGCTCCTGGTGGTGCTCGCCTGGGAATGCCGCCGCATCGGGCCGGACGAGATGCAGCGCCCGCAGCTCAACAACCGGCAACGCCGCCGCGTTCGCGAGCACCTGGAAGACCTCATTCACCACCTCCAATCGCTCGCACGCCGCGTCTGATCCCTGCCGGCGAACCGGACTCTTCTGCCCCTTCGACCACAAGAGGAGACTCCAAGGGCTTGTGGAACGTTAGGGCATACAGCCGCTGTGTGCCGCGACGCCCGGCCCGGGGCGGTGGGCCCGTGAGGAGAGTACGGTGGGATTCGGCAAACGCATCGGGCGGATCATCCGCAGCAACATCAACGACATGCTCTCGGCCGCCGAGGACCCGCAGAAGCAGTTGGACCTCCTCGTCTCCGAAATGGAAGACAGCCTGAAGGAGGCCAAGCAGCTCCTGGTGCGCGCCCTGGCGGATGAGAAGCGCCTCCAACGGCAGCTCGACGAGACCGACCAGCTCGCCCGCATGTGGGAGGGCAAGGCCCGGCAGGCGGTGGAGGCCGGCGCCGACAACCTGGCCCGCGAAGCTCTGCGGAAGAAGCGGACCTACGACGACCTGGCCGCCGAGTACGACGAGCAGCTCGCCCAGCAGCAGGAGGCGGTGGACCAGCTTCGCGCCCAGTACAAGCAGCTCGAAGTGCGGCTCGAAGAGGCCCACGCCAAGCGCCGTACGCTGGGCACCGAGCTGCGGCGCCGGCAGGTCAGGGCGAAAGGCGCCGAGGGCACACCGCAGCGGCAGACGGGCGCTGCCACCGATCGCACCGCCTTCGACCGATTCGACGAGATGGCGGGGCGGATCGAGCAGTTGGAAGCTGAGACGCAGGCCGCCGGCGAGATCGAGGCGGTCCTCGGCGAAGACGAGCGTCTCGCGGCGGAGATCGACAGCCTCGGCGGGCGCGGCGCCGGGCGGAGCGCCCAGCGGCGCGACGAGGATGTGCGCGTCGACATCGAGCTGGAGGAGCTGCGCCGCAAGACCGGCGCGCCGGCTCCGCCGCCCGCGCCGGCCGAACCGGCGGCGGAGGGCCAGCCGCGCGCCAGACGCTCCCGCCGGCGCGGCACGCCGGGCCCCGAGGAGGC
>JACPDV010000018.1 GCA_016183835.1 Armatimonadota bacterium | reverse complement strand
GGGGAGAAGTTCAACGGCTACAGCGATCCGCAGCCGCTCGTGGACATCTTGACGCCTCAGATGCCACCGGCTCAATCGGAGCGGATCGCAGCGTTACGCGAGCTGCGGGATCGCGACCAGCGGAAGGTGCGGGCTCGCGACCTCGACGTCGCTGCGCTGCTCAGCATGGCGGCCCTTGCGGGGGCGGCTCCCAGAACCTATGTCGTCCAGGAGGGTGACAGCCAGTCGAGCGTCGCCGCCGCCCAGGATGTGGTTCTAGCCAAGCTGCTCGAGCTCAACGGCCTCGCGCCGGACGAGTTGCTCGAGTGCGGCCGCTTGCTGATTCTGCCCGACGGCCCCGATGCCGCGGCCAATCGCGCGCCCACCTCGTACCAGGTGCAGGCCGGCGACAATCTGTACAGCATTGCCGAGCGACTGGTGGTCAGCGTGGCCGACCTGGCCGAGCTGAACCAGCTCGACGCCACCAGCATCCTACAGATCGGGCAGGTGCTCAAGCTCCCCGGCGGCGCGGCGAGCCCGCCGGCCGAGCAGGAAGAGGAAGTGGCGCCCGCGGCCGCGCCGGAGGCGCCGAAGGTCTCGCTGGTGCTCGGCCCGCCGCCGGGCAAAGCGGCCAAGGCCGCCGCCAAGCTGCCCGACAAGGTCTTCATCTCCGCCGACCGGGCCAACATCCGCACCGCGGCCAGCATGGAGGTGGACAGCCTCGGCACCTGGTCGCGCGGCACGCGGCTCGGCGTGGTGGGCAAAGACGGCATGTGGTGGAAGGTGGAGCTGCCCGGCGGCAAGCGCACCGGCTACATCGCCGGCTGGGTGGTGAGCGACGAGCCCGTCGCGCCCGACCCCGATCCCGAGCCCACTCGCACGCGCTCGGGCGACGGCGACCCGCTCTGCTACGCCTATGTGAGCGAACCGCGGATCAACGTCCGGCCGCGGCCGGGCGCCGAGGACGAACGGGTGGCGGTGGCCGCCCGCGGCGCCAAGATGGCGGTCCTCAAGGTGGGCGACGGCTGGGTGCAAGTGCGCTGCGACAACGGCGTCACCGGCTGGGTCGCCCGCTCGCTGCTCCGCATGCCCAAGATCGAGGACAGGCCGGCCGCGCGCGGTCTCGGCGACCGGCTGGTGCTCACGGCGATGGCCTACCTCGGCACGCCCTACTCCCGTGGCGGCTCGTCGCGCGGGGGCGTGGACTGCTCCGGGCTCGTCTACATGGTCTGCCGGGCCAACGGCATCTCGATGCCGCGCACCTCGCGCGACCAGTACGGCGTCGGCCATCGGGTGTCCGGCGGAAACCTTCGGCCCGGCGATATTGTCTTCTTCAAAGACACCTACCGCAGCGGCATCTCGCACGTCGGGATCTACATCGGCGACAACAAGTTCGTGCACGCGGTCAGGCCGGGCCGGGGCGTCTCCGTCACCAGCCTGTCCGACAGCTATTACGCCAGCCATTGGGCCGGAGCCTACCGCGTCACCGACTGACGACGAGGCAAGGCCATGGCTCGAAAGCTGCTCCCCGCGACCCTCCTGGTCGCCCTCCTCACGCCGCTGTTCGCGGACGGCGCGAGCAAGGTCTCCATCAAGGCGGAGAACCGTGACATCCGGGAGGTGATCACCTCCCTCGCCCGCGCCGCCGCGGTGAAGGTGGTCTTGCAGCCCGAGGTCCGCGGGCTGGTGACCACCACCATCCAGGCGATGCCCTTCGAGCAGGCACTCACCGCCGTGGCCGCCACCCGCGGCTATCGCTGGCGGCTCGTCGACGGGACCTACCACGTGGGGCGGTTCAGCGCCAGCCAGGACGGCCGCACCGTGCGGGAGCGGCTCGAGCTGCACCGCTATCAGGCCCGCGCGCTCGCCCGCGCCTTCGGCTGGCTCGACCTGGACTCCCTGGGCGAGCCGGGCAGCACCGTCGACCTGCGGCCGCTGCTCCCCCCCGGTCTCGAAGGCCCGCCCCAGCCGACGGCCACCGGCAATGCGCTCCTCGTCACCGGCAAGGCCAGCGCCGTGGAAGACCTGAGGTACCTGCTCGGCCGACTCGAGAGCGGCGCGGCGATCCACTACGACGTGCTGGTCGGCCTGGCCACGCCCGACCTGATCGACAGCCTCCCGGTGCCCTGGGCGCGCGGGCCGGTCAACTTCGCGACCAGTCCCGGCCGCGAGACGCAGTCGGGCGCCGCCGACTTCGGGGCACTCCTGAGCAAGCTCAAGGGCGGCTTCGACGGCTTCACGAAGCTGGCCGAGGGCGCGGCGGACAGCTACGACCTGGGTCTCATCGGCGTGGAGCACGGCGCCGCAGGGGACGCCGACCATCGCCGCGTGCGCCTCGCCGGCCGGGTCGAGGACGCGCTCAGGCTGAGCGTCTGGATGGAGGCGCTGATCCGCACCGAGCAGGGCGAGGTGACCGTGCGCATCGACGGCGTGACGTTGGCGCCGGAGGAAGGGCTGATCGCGGTCAGCCGTCCGGCGCCCGGCGGTGAGGGCCCGGGGCCGGTGATCAGCGCCGCACAGGACGAGCAGCATGAGCGGCCGGACCCTGCACGTTGTCTCGCACTCCCACTGGGACCGCGAATGGTACATGCCCTTCGAGCTGCACCGCCGCCGCCTGGTGCGCCTCCTCGACGACCTGCTCGAGACGCTCGACCGTGACCCCGACTTCGGCAGCTTCCACCTGGACGGGCAGAGCATCCCGCTGGAAGACTACCTGCAAGTGCGGCCCGCCGCGGCCGAGCGCCTGCGCCGGGCGGGCGGGGCGGGGCGGATCACCCTCGGGCCGTGGTACGTGCTGCAGGACGAGTTCCTCACCAGCGCCGAGGCGCAAGTGCGCAACATGCTCTACGGCATGCGCACCGCCGCGGCGTTCGGGCCGGTCTTGAAGGTGGGCTACCTGGCCGACGCCTTCGGTCACATCGGGCAGATGCCGGCGGTCCTGGCGGGCTTCGGCATCGACAACGCCGTGTTTGGCCGTGGCGTCAACCGGCGCGAGCCGGCGAGCGACAGCGACGCGCCCGACGAGGAGCGCGGCTACCCCAGCGAGTTCACCTGGCGCGGCGCCGACGGCACGGAGATCCTGGCGATCTACATGGCCAACTGGTACGCCAACGCCATGGACATCCCCGCGGAGCCGGCCGCCTGCGTGGCGCGCTTCGAGGCGATCCGCGACGCCTGCCTGCGCTACGCCACGACTCCTCACCTCTTGCTCATGAACGGCTGCGACCACACGCCGTGCCAGCTCGACATCAGCCGGTTGATCACCATCGCCCGCGCCGCGCTCGACGACGAGATCCGCCACAGCCGGCTCGACGAGTACGTCGCCGCGGTCCGCGCCGCGGCGGGCGAGCTGCCGGTGGCCGCCGGCGAGCTGCGCAGCCGCTACACCGACGGCTGGGGCACGCTCACCAACGTGCTCAGCGCGCGGATGTACCTGAAGCAGGCCAACTGGCGCTGCCAGACCCTCCTCGAGCGCCGTCTGGAGCCGCTGCAGGCGGTGCTCGCCCGGCTCGGCACGCCGCCCGACCGCGACTTCCGTGCCTACCTGTGGAAGCTGCTCCTCCAAAACCACCCGCACGACAGCATCTGCGGCTGCAGCGTGGACCCCGTCCATCGCGAGATGGAGACTCGCTTCGCCAAGGTGCAGGAGTTGGCGGGCCAGCTTGCGCGCGAGAGCCTCGAGGCCGTCGCCGGGCGGGTGGACACCTCGCACGCCGCCGACATCGAGGTCTCGCTGGTAGTCTG
>JACPDV010000017.1:3112-10849 GCA_016183835.1 Armatimonadota bacterium | reverse complement strand
GTGGGCAGGCTGCTCCGCGACGAGGGCCTGAGCTGGCTCGACTGGCGGCGCCTGCAGGCCCGTGACGAGCCGGAGGTGCTCGACGCGCTCGTGGCGGCCGCCGGCGCGGACTACTACAGCGCCACGCAGGCGCGGGTGGTGGAGCTCCTGGTCGCGGCGGCGGACCGGCCGGCCGGGCTGGCGGTGCTCGAGACGCCGGCGCAGTCGACCGCGCTGTTGCGGGCCTATTGCGGCGCGCCGATCCCGGAGCCCACGCTCCAGCCGGCCGTGGACCGCGCCATCTCGGTCTTGCTGGGCTTCGACCGGCTGGTCGAGCGGCTGGGCGCGCTGCTGGTTCAGGAGGCCCGGCGTCTTGCGGACGGCCCCGCGGACGTGGTCTGGGACATCCTCGGGAACTACGCCTCGTACCTGGGCAGTCCGCGGCTGGCCTGCGTCCGCGTGCTGAGCAGCCACGGCGAGCCGGCGGACGTGGCGCGGCTGGCCCGCATCGCGCACAGCGTCGAGGAGGACCCCTGGTACCGCGTCGAGGCGATGGTGGGCTGGCATCGGCTGGCCGGAGCGGCGGCGCTCCCCGCCATCCTGGAGTGGTTCGCCGATCCACGGCCCCGCACTCCCTCGGACTTCAGTCCTTACGCCTCCCGCCTGGCCCACGTCGGTGCCGACCTCGTCCCGCCGATGCTGGAGCGCCTTCGCCACGCCGACTACACCATCCGCCACCGCGCGGTGACGCTCCTCGCCCACATCGGCCCGCCGGCGGTGGCGGCGCTGACGGAGCTGGTGCGGGAGACGGACGACTGGCGGGTGCTGGAAAACGCGCGCGAGGCGCTGTTGAGCATCAACCCCGCGGCCCTGAGGCGGGCGACCCGGGAGCGTGAGACGGTGGACCGCGGGCTGTCGCTGGTGGACGACGAGCCGGGCGCGGAGCGCGGCATCAGCCGGGCGGAGGGCGGCGATGGCGGATGACCTCGACGGCGTGATCCGCCTGCTCCGCGCCGGGCAGGACCCGGGCCGCGGCGCCTGGGGCCTGCTGGCGGGCAGCGGGCGAGCCGATGCGGTCGAGGCGCTGGTGGACTGCCTCGAGGCCGATGCACCCGGCCATGTCCGCACGCACGTGCTCGAAGTCTTGGTCGATCTGGCCTGGGGATCCGGTCGGAGGGTGCTCGCGCAGCCGGCTGCGGTGCGGGCGGTGGTGCGCGCGATGGCATCCGAGCACAATCCTGACGCCCGCGCCGACGGCAGCTTCGACGACGTCTGGCAGCACCGCACCTGGAAGCACCAGGACGCGCCGCATCGCTTCGAGTGCTACCAGGCCATCCTCGAGCCCTTGCGCGCTGCCGCCGTGCCGTCCGCCGCCGAGATGCTCGAAGGCCCGCCGCTGCCGGTGACCCTCGAACCTGGCGCAGCGAACCACGGCCACGTGCCCTGCGGCGCGAAGCCGGTGGCGGTGAAGGTCGTCCGGTCCTACGGCAGCCACGCGCAGGCGCCGGTGCTCCGCGGGGTGGTGAGCAGCCTCGGCGAGGCGCCGGTGACGCGCATCCTGGCGGTGGAGGCCTGGCACCACCTGGCCGGCGCCGACGCGGTACCGGCGGCGCTGCACTATCTGGCCGAGCCGGCGCTGATCAGCCAGGAGCGGCGCTGGTCGTACCTCGCGCCGCTGGAGTTCCTCTGGCCCTCGGCGCTGCCGCAGGTGATCGCGGCGCTGGCGAACGAAGAGTATGCGGTGCGGAGCCGGGCGATCGGCATCCTGCGCGAACTGGGACCCACGGCGGTGCCGGCGCTCGCGGGCGCGTTGCGCGAGGGCACCGACTGGCACATTCTCCACAACGCGCGAGAGCTGCTGGCGGAGCTGGATCCGGCGGCGCTGGAACTGGCGGAGCAGGAGCGGGAGTCGCTGGCTCGGGGCCTGTCGCCGGCGGGGGAAGGGCCGGAGGGCGAGCGCGGGCTCAGTCGGGCGGAGGGGGACGATGGCTGACGGACTCGAACGAGCGTTGGAGCGGCTGCGGCAGGGCGAGGACCCGGGGTGGCTCGGGTGGTGGCGGATTCGCGACGGGCACACCGCAGAGGTCTACGAGGCGCTGGCCTTCCGGCTCGCGGAAGGCCGACCGGCCAGGCTGACCCGGCGCGCGCTCGACATCCTCGCAGACGCCGTGGGGTTTGACCGCGATCTGGTCGCCCAGCCGGCCATCCTGGGCCTGGTGGTGCGTGGGTTGGTGCAGGAGAGCTGGCACGGAGCGGCGGCAGCGCACGCTAGCGGGACGGTCTGGAAGAACGCGGACGTGTACCAGCGGTTCCAGCGCTACCAGACGATTCTGCAGCGCGCCGGGGGCGCCGCGCTGCCGGCTGCGATCGAAGTGCTTGCGGGCGCACCGCTGCCGGCGGAGGTGCTGGAGAATCTCCGTGCGTCGCCGGACGAGCCGTTCTACCTGTACGGGGGTGCCAAACCTCTGGCCCTCGCCTGCGTGCGAGAGTGGGGCGGCGACGGAGAAGTGCCGCTTCTCCGAACCCTGGTAGCATCGACGGATGAGCCGCTCCTCACACGCACGTTGTCCGCGTCAGCGCTGCACCACTTGGCCGGTCCGGGAGAGATCCCATCTATCGGCCGGCACCTGGTGGAGCCGGTCCTGTGCAGCCCTGGCTGGCGGGGCAGCAATCTGGACGGGCTCGCGTTCCTCTGGCCGGCGGTGGCCTCGCAATTGGTGGCTGCTTTGGCCGACCCGGAGTATGGCGTGAGGGAGCATGCCGACGTGCTGCTGCAGATGGTGGGGAAGCCCGCCATCCCCGCTCTGGCGGAGGTGGTGCGCGACGGCAGCGACTGGCGGGCGCTGGAACACGCTCGGCGTCTGCTCGCCGGCCTGGACCGCGCGGCCTTGAGGCAGGCGGAGCATGAGCGCGAGACGATGGACCGCGGGCTGTCGCTGGTGGACGACGAGCCCGGTGCGGAACGCGGTATCAGCCGGGCGGAGGGCGGCGATGGCTGACGTACTGGAACGCGCACTGGAGCGGCTGCGGCAGGGCGAGGACCCGGGGTGGCGGGGGTGGAACCGGCTTCGCGACGCACATACGGCGGCGGTGTACCAGGCGCTCGCGTCCGCGCTCGCAGAACGCCGGCCGGCCAAAATGACTCGACGGGCGCTGGACATCCTGGAGGACGCGTGCCGCTGGGGTCACTTGGATCTAGTCGCGCAACCGGCAATCCTGAGCTTCGTCGTCCGCGGGATGGTGCAGGAGAGTTGGCACGATGCGCCCGTGGCGGGCACGGGGCAGGACGTCTGGCGGCACCGCGATGTGTTCCACCGCTTCGAGTGCTACCACGATATTCTGCGGAAGGCCGGCGCGGCGACGCTTCCGTTGGCCACGGCGGTGCTCGCAGGTCCACCCCTGCCCGCGGGAGTGCTGCACGACTTCCAGTTCACGAGATCGGTGCAGTGCGGCGCCAAGCCGGTGGCGCTCGAAGTCGTGCGGCTGTGGGGTGGCGCGGATGAACTCCCGCTGCTGCGCGCCCTGCTGGCGGACGGAGGTGAGCCGCTGCTTACCAGGGTCCTGGCCGCGTTCCTGCTGTATCATATGAGCGGCCCGGGCGAGATGCCGCTGGTCATCCAGCATCTCCTGGAGCCCGTGCTGCACGGCTCTGGAAGCGGATTGCGCTTTGGCGACGGGATGGACTTCCTGTGGCCGACGGTGGTGCCGCAGTTGGTGGCGGCGTTGGCGGATCCGGATTACGGCGTGCGGGACCGGGCCGACCGGCTCGTCCGCCGCGCAGGCGCCGCCGCCATCCCCGCCCTCGCCGAACTGGTGCGCCTGGATAGCGACTGGCGGACCTTGGAACACGCGCGGGGCCTCTTGGAAGAGCTCGACCCCGAGGTCCTGGCACAGGCGGAGCGCGAGCGCGAGACGATGGGCCGGAGCCTGTCGCTGGTGGACGACTCCCCCGGCGACCGCAGCCTCAGCCCCGCGGAGCCGCGCGATGAAACCTGACCTCGTCGCCCTCATCCCCGCCGCCGGACGGGGCAGCCGGATGGGCGGGCGGAAGCTCGAGCTCCCCTGGGGCGGCACCACCATCCTCGGCGCCGTGCTCGATCACCTCCGCGCGGGCGGGCTCGAGCGCGTGGTGGTCGTGGTCGGGCCGGACGCCGCCGAGCTGACCGGCGTTGCCGTCGCGCACGGCGCCGGGGTCGTCGTCAACGAGGACCCCGAGCGGGGGATGCTGTCGTCCATCCACCTCGGCCTCGCCGCAGCGGAGCCGTGCGATGGCGCGGTGATCCTCCCCGGCGACTTCCCGCTCGTGCGGCCCGACACCATCGCCGCGGTGGCCGCCCGCGCGGAGGCGGGGCTGGTGATCCCGGTCCACGAGGGCCGTCGGGGGCACCCGATCCGGCTCGCGTCGCGCCTCTTCGCGGCGGTGCTCGCGCTTCCGCTCGAGGCCGGGCTGCGGGCTCTGCGCGAGCGCGTGCCGGACGAAGTGGCCTGGCTGGAGGTGGACGATCCGGGCACTGCGCAGGACGTGGACACGCCCGCCGACTACGCTCGATTCCGGCCACCCGACTCTTTTTCGCGAACCGGCTAAAGTTCCTGCGCCGTGGGCCGATGAGAAGGTCAGAGCCCTTGGCTCATAGCTTATCAGTCGAACAAGAGGAGTTGTCTTGAGCTTGGTGAGGAAGGAGGGATCGAGCCATGTCTGACCTCAGTGCTCGCATTCCCGCCGACATCACTTGGGTATCGCGCTTGAACGCTCTGCCCGGCGGAGTGCAAGCGGCCACCGTGGCGGCGCAGTCGGTGCAGGCTTTCCGGGAGCAGTTCGGGAAGCTGCAGGAGATGCGCCGCGACGCCGTGCAAAACGGCGAGATGGTGACGCGGGACAGCCTGGGTCTCGACTTCGAGCCCCGTGGGATTCTGATGATGGCCCGTGGCGGGACCACCGTGTTCCGCAGCGAGCAGCCGCAGCCCAACGTCACCGAGGTGGCCACGCAGGCGGTCTTGGAGCGCTCCGGACAGGAGCCGGAGGTCCGCACGGAGCAGCCGCACGCGCCGGCCGCGAAGCCGGCGGCGGCGCCCGCCGCCGCGCCGGCCTCGGCGCCCAAGCCGGCAGTCCACAACGGCCCCGCGCAGACCGCGCAACGGTTGGCGCCGCAGCAGGTACCGCCGCACCAGCTCGACACCCAGGCATAGGCTCGCGCGATTGACGCGCGTCGGACCCGACCTCTACAATGTGGAGGGGCCGGAGGCGGGATCTTGCCGCGCGCCATTGACCTCTCCCGTGAGCCACCGCCCGAGGCAACCTGTTACTCGTGCGGCGGGCTCGTCCGCCTCGACCGTCGCGCCCGCGCCCGCGGGCGGTTCCGCTGTCCCCTCTGCACCGCCGACAACCGGGTCGGCCCCGACGGCATCGGCACACCCCTCAGCGGCGCTGCCGAGCGCGTGGACGACATGGCCGCCGCCCGCTGCACCGCCTGTGGCGCGGTCAACCGCATCCCTCTCGCCATCCTCCGGCAGGGCCGCTACACCTGCCACGCCTGCCGCGCCGTGCAGCAGGTCCCGCGCACGCTGCGCCGGCGCGCCGCGTCCGCCGACGGATGGCTCGCCGCCGTGCTGCTCCTGGTGATCGTGGGCGCCGGGGCGTGGATCTGGTCGCGGGCCGAGGCGTTGCGGCGCGAGGTGCTCCTGCCCGTCACCGGCGCCGTGCCCGACGAGGCGGCGACCGAGCAGGACGACGTGGTGATCGACGGCGCGCGGCTGCTGGGCTCGCGCAGCGACGGCGACCACTTCCTGGTTACGGGCAAGGTGCGCAATCCGTACCACGTCCCGGCCACGCTGCACCTGAAGGCGATGCTCACCCACCAGGGCAAGCCGATCAGCGACCGTACGGTGTCATTCCGCGGGGTCGCCCCCGGCGCCTGGGAGCAGTTTGAGATCGACGTCTGTGACGACAACCGGGGCTGGCCCGACGCCGTCAGCGTGGCGATCGCCGGGGTGAGCTGAGCCGGGCCGGAGGGCCAGCCCGAGCAGCATCACCACGGCGGTGACGAGCGGCCCGGCCGGGCCGAGGAGGCCGGCGGCCGGCCCCGTGTCGAGCTCGGCGCCCGCCGTCAGGAGCACCGCCGCCGCGGTCGCGAGGGCCGCCAGGAGCACGGCGTCGAGGCCGCCGTCGTCGCGCCGGGCGAGGAGTGCGAGGCCCCAGCCGAGCAGCGCGGGCGTGACTTCCACCGCCGTTGCCGCGCCGTTCCGCCCGGCCCACCAGACGCCGAGGAGCGCCCAGCCAACGCCGGCCAACGCGCCGTTGCGCACCGCTGTGCCGAACCCCGCCGCGCGCCACGCGGCCGACCCCGCCAGGGCCGCCAGCCAGGCGACGAAGAGCCACGGCACCCACGGCCCGCAGGTGCCCAGGCTGAACCCCGCCAGCCCCTCCAGCGGCGGCTGCCAGCCCTCGCCCGGGAGCAGCGCCGGCACCACCACCACCGGCAAGAGGGTCATGAACACCGGCCGGCAACGGAGGAGCGGGCCGAGCACCGCGGGCGCCGCGCCGAGCACCGCCCCGGCCAAGAGCGCCGCCGCCACGGCGCCGGCCAAGCCGAGCACCGGCGTGAGGCCCATCGCCAGCATGGTGGCCAGGGCCGCGGTGGCCCCGGCGCCCAGGTCGACCTCCACGGGCCCGCTGACCAGCGCCTGCCCGAGCGACAGGAAGCCCACCACGCCGGTCAGCCGGAGGAGGTGCAGGAGGCCCAGACCCGAGGTCAAACCGCCCTGCCGGTCCGCCCAAAAGCCACCGCCGGCGAGGCCTGCGCAGACGATCAGCCAGGCCCGCCGGCGGCGGGTGGAGCCGTGACGGTGGGTCACGGCGTCAGTTGACCAAGGCCCCCGGAGTCACCGGCTGCACGCCGGTCGGCACGCGGCCGGCGGTGGTGATCTGGACCTGGTCCAGGAAGGCGCCGTCCTCCCGGTTGAGGAACTCGATGGTGTTCTCGCCGGCCGCCAAGGGCAGCCGCGGGTCGGCGAGCTTGACCCAGTGCCAGGTCTTGTAGGTGCCGTCCTCGCCCAGGAGCTGCCGGTTGCGGCCGGCCTTGCGGACCCAGAAGCTGTTGCCGCAGCCGTCGGTCCAGTAGACTCGGGCCCAGAGGTAGTACTGCCCGGCCGCCGGCACCTTGACCTTGAACCGCAGCCAGCCCGGCAGGTTCTCGTGCTTGTCGCCGTTGACCTTCTCGGGGATGTCGGCGTAGCCGCCGCCCGCGTTCCGCTGCGGCCGCGGCGCGCTGTCGAGCTTGGTGCCGTTCACCTTGCGGAACGGCGAGTCCAGCGTGGCCTTGGGGTCCTCGGCCTCCCACGTCACGGCGCCGGTCCCCGCCTTCGCCGTGCTCAGCACCATACGGCTGCCGGCCATCGCCAGCAGCGCCAGGCCGACCACTCCCCACCAGAGCACACGCCTCATCTCATCCTCCTTGGGCATCCTTGTCGTCAACGGGTTTCGACGACTCCTGCGGCGGATTGTTCGCCGCCGCTTCGGCTTCGCGCTCGATCTGCGCCAGCTCGGCCTCCCACGCCAGGTCTTCTGGGGTCGGTCCCGGCGCCACCTCCGGCGCTGCTACGGGTTCCGGCTCGGGCGCCGGGGCGGCCGGCTTTTCCGTGCGCGGTGCGGCCGTCTTGCCGGGCCGCGCCAGCCGGTCCAGGCGGGCGCCCACGGCGAGCAGCGTGAAGAGCATCAGCCCGGTGCCACGGATCAGCACTGTCCCGAACACGGAGAAGACG
>JACPDV010000017.1:0-3095 GCA_016183835.1 Armatimonadota bacterium | reverse complement strand
GCGAGCGCAGCTCGGGGTCGCTCAGCCGCTCATAGGCGCGCCGCGCATTGCCCATCCCGTCGGCGAGCAGCCAGGCCCACGCCAGCGCACCGAACAGCCCGAGCTGCACGGCCAGGAGGAGGTAGAGGTTGTAGGTGTCGGGCTCCTCCTTCTCCGGGTTGTCCAGCGAGCGGTAGTAGCTGCCGATGCACTTCTGGTAGTTCAGCCCGGCGCCCACGCCGAAGACCAGGTTGCTCCGCTTGCCCTTCACCTCGGCCGAGCCGGTCGCGGGGTCCTCCGTCGGCGGCATCACGTCGCGGGCGTCCTCCAGCGCATTGAGCGAGGCCGCCATCTCCAGCCAGCGCTTCTCCACGGCGGCCCGCCGGCCGTCCTCCAGGTGGTAGAAGCCGATGCTCTCCGCCAGGTGCTGCACATGCCGCTGCCCCACGGAGTAGGTCGCCAGCCCCACCGCCAGCGGGACGAACACCAGCGCCGACACGAACGTGGCCTTGCCGCGCACCCGGGCCATCCCCAGGCAGGCGACCACCAGCGCGATCACCGCGCCGGCGTTCATCAGGGTGCACACGCCCAGCCCGCAGACCGCCGACCAGCCGATCCCCTCGAGCTTGTTGCCCGAGCCCACCACGCGGCCGAAGCCCATCGCCAGGAGCATCGCCATCAGCCCGGAGTAGGCGCTCCGGCTGGCGCACGTGGCGCGCACCATGGTGGGCACCTCGGCGCTGGCCGGCGGGCGCAGGACGTGCACGAAGTAGTCCCAGCCGGCCAAGAGCAGGAGCACGATGGTGAGCGCCGCCAGCCACAGGTCGAAGCGCTTGAGCTGCCGCTCCTCGGCCAGCGCGGCGCCCGCCAGCCAGAAGCAGGCCAGCACGGTCAAGACGAGCTGCGCGTTCTCGCGCACGGCGGCGTTGAAGTGCTCGGCGCCGAGCAGCGAGGTCAGGCCGAGCGCCACCAGCACCCACTGCGGCCAGCGCGGCCACACCGGCCGGCTGTGCAGGATCAGCACCAGCGGCAGCGCGAGCAGGAAGAGCAAGGCCAGGAGCATCTCGGCCGGCGGGTACTGCTTGGCGTCGTGGAGCTTGTAGGCGACCTGGTCGAAGACGTCCCAGTTGACGACGAACAGGCCGGGCTGCTGGATGTCGGGCGCGGCGGCTCGAGGCTCGGCCCCTTCGTCCGGCTTGCCCGGCTCGGTCTGCTTGCTGATGTCGCTCGGCTGCGACCAGCCGAACGGCGCCACGATGACGATGGCCGGGCCGCGCCGATAGACGGTGTACTGCGTCGCCATCAGCACCACGGTGATCAGGAACAGCGCGCTGATGAACGCCTGGTAGCGGCTCGGTGTGCCGTTCATGCCGCTCCCCTTGTGGCCACGGCCGCGCCGATCAGGAGCGCCGCGGTGAGCGCCGCCACCACGCGCGAGGGCTTCTCCTCGCGCGCCGCCAGCGCCACCAGCACGCCGGCCAGCCCGATCTGCCCCACCTGCCACGCCGCGGCGATGCCCATCGGCCATTGCAGGTAGGCCAGCCCGAGCGCGTTGCCGCGGGCCTGCACGAGCCGCCAGTTGAGCCACGCGCCGCCGGCGCCGAGCAGGATAGTGACGAAGGCGAACGCCTTGGCCGGCGCCGGCCACGCCGGGCGCGGCGGCACCACGCAGCGAATCGCCGCCACCGTCAGCCCGGCCAGGAGCGGCCAGGTGACGGGCAGCAGCGGGTAGAAGCGGTCGAGCACCGGCATGCCGAGGGCTTTGGCGTCCTCCGGCAGCGTCGCCAGCACTGCGACCTGCGGCGCGTACGAGAGCACCGGGCCGAGGAGGAGGAGGAAGCCGAACGCCGCCGTGCCGCCGCGCGCCTCGGCGCCCACCGGGAGCGCGGCCTGGAGCAGCAGCGCCACGGCCGCCGCCAGCAGCAGCGCGGCGAACGGGACCAGGCGCCCGCCGTGCTGGAGCATGCCCACCACCGGGAGGCGGTAGAACAGCCCCGCCGGCTGCGCCATGGCCGCGGCGTCGTCGGGTGGCCGGCCGGCCAGGAAGGTCAGCCCGCCGGCCGCCACGACGCACAGCACCAGCAGCACGTCGAGCAGTCCGGCGAGCGCTCCCGGCCGGGCCGGTTCTGCGGCCTCGGCCGCGCTCATGATTCCCTCCGCTTGATCGCCCGCAGGGCGAGGTTGAACGCCAGGTGCCCGAACGGCCGGCGATAGTCCCAGTCGCGCAGCCGCCTCAAGAGACGGTAGTCGGCGCGCACGAGGTCGATCCCGGCGAACGATTCCAGGCACTTCTCGATCAGGTAAAGGAACGGATAGAGGAGCAGGCCGCTCTGGAACACCTCCACCACCTCGACCCGCCCGCCCAGCAGCCGGCGCGCCGTGGCCTCGGGGTAGTGGCGGTGCGGGCGGAACCTGAACCGCTCGAGCAGCCGCCCGCCGCGCGGCTTGGGGATCCGCAGCCGGCGGACGAGGTCGAACAGCCCGTTGACCAGGTTCTCGCCGTCGAGCCAGCCGAACAGCCCGCCCTGGGGCATGGTCAAGACCACCGTGCCGCCCGGCTTGACCACGCGCACCAGCTCGGCCACCGCCGCCGCGTCGTCGTCGGTGTGCTCGATGGTGTCGGAGCAGACCACGCAGTCGAAGGTGTCGTCGGGAAAGGGGAGCTGCTCGGCGGCGCCGGCGGCGAGGTGGAGGGCGGGGTAGTCGCGCTGGCCCAGCCGGCAGTTGCGGGGGTTGTGGTCCATGCCGCAGACCACGCCGGCGCGGTCGCGCAGCCACTGCGTGAAGAGCGCATTGCCGCAGCCGACGTCGAGGACGCGCGACGCGCCGTCGGGCACCCAGTCGTGCACGAGGCGGTAGCGGTCGATGAGCAGGTCGCGGTAGGTAACGGGCGTGGACATGCATCCACCTCCCGGCGGGCACCGCCGCCGGGGCGGCCGGATTCTAGCATCGGCCGGCAGGGGGGTCAAGCTGCGCGCGGAGGGCTTCGCGGGCAGCCACGAACTCGTCCCACGCCTCGGCCGGCGGCGCGCCGTGCTGCCGGGCGGCGAGCGTGTCGGTGAGACCGGTGAAGGCCAGGCGGAGTGCTTCGGCCACACCGGTCAGCGGTCCCGGGT
>JACPDV010000589.1 GCA_016183835.1 Armatimonadota bacterium | reverse complement strand
GCGGATCGCCGCCGCCGGGCTGGCGTGCCTGGCCGCCGCCTATGCCCATGACGCCGACCGCTCCAATCAGCGGCAGCTCGACAGCCTGAAGGCGGGCCAGCGGGTGCTGATCGGGGTGCATGGCGTCCTCAGCACCGCCGCACAGGCGTGGCGCGACGCGGAGCGCGTCCGCCAGGCCGGCACATGCCACGACACGTCGCTCGGGTTCGAATACAGGCGCCACCCGACCGTCCCGACCGGATGGACGGCGCCCCTTGTGACTTCGGACGACGACAACATGTGGTTCCTCGCCACAGAGAGGAGCGCCGCTGAGCTGGCCGTCTTCATGGCCCAGGTGAAGGCACGCACCGGGGTCGCCCCGGATGTGGACGCTCACTCTCAGGGCTCGACCATCCTGGCCAAGGCAGCTCGCCTCATCGCGCGCGTCAAGGCGGCCGGCGCCTGTCCGCGAGAGTACCTGGCGCTCCACCTGGCGGCCTACGAGGAGTGGCGGGCGCTGCCGCCCGATGTCCAGGCGAAGGTTCTGGACCACGCCGCCGAGCTGCGGCAGGCCTCCGTGGGCGTCGCGGTGGTGCTCGGCAGTCCAACGTTCGTCCACGATCCGGCCTTCGATGACCTGCAAGCGCTCGTCGACCAGCGGATACCGGGCAGCGATCACCCGGCGGCGTTTTATGTATGGTCGACTGGCGATCTGGAGGCGCTCGGCGTCACCGCCTTGAGCCACGTGCCCCTGGGTGACCGGGCCGAGGATGGCGGGAGCGGCTTTGCCGCGGATCAACAGGTGTTCCTGCCGCAGACCGGGCATGGCGGTTACTGGGACTCGCCAGGGCTGGACGTGCTCCGCGACCTCCACAACCTCCGCCGCCTGTCCCAAGCTACCACCGCTTTGCTCCGCGGCGAAGAACCCGAACTCCCGGTGCGCAGCGGCTGGGTGGACGTCAAGCCGGCCGGCGAGACGCGCTACGTGCCCGTGCGGGTAACCCCGCACAGTCTCATTGAGGGCCAGCCGGGCGAGCCGCTTGGCCCGCTGGCGCAAGACGTCGTCCGCCGCGCCGTGCGGCTCAAGCAGGCGGGCGAACGGCCGCACGTGCTTGTCTACGGGGACGGCGAAGCCGTAGAAACGCTGGCCGGTTGGCTCGAGCGGCGGGGGGTGAACGTAGTGAGGCGGCGTGACCGGGTGTCGGACGAGGACTGCGACAAGGTCGCCGAACTGGCGCTTCAGGCCGGCTGCGCCGTGGCCGTGGTGGTCTCGGACTCGCGCCCGCCGCAGGCGCCCCCGCCCCCTCTCGGCTCGCGAACCGGCCGCCGCGACGACTACCCGGATCACTTCGGTTCCGACCCCTGGGACTGGCCGCCGCCCGGCGCCGCGTCGGGTCCTCTAGGCGACCCCGTCTCCTGGCCCGGCGTGTCGCCAGAACCGCGAGATCGAGAGGGCGCGACAGTGCCGGCACTCGCCCTTGCGGACGCTGTCGCTGACGGCAAGATCGAGGTGATTGGCGCCGCACGCGAGGACGCGGAGCGCGGGCTCCTCGGCGTCCTGCGGATCCGGAAACTGACCGACGAGCCGCTCCGCCTGGTCGTCCCCCCAGGTACGGCGCTCCGCAGCGCCGACCCGCTCACCCAATCGCTCGTCCTGCCGTGAAGGAGACTCCGATGCGTTCCCGCGACAGAAGGATCGCCCCTGGTCTGTTCAGCGCGCTGCTCGGCGGCTGCCTCCTCGCGGTCGTGTCCCGTGCCGACCCCTCCGAGCCGGGCGGCGAGGTGCTCGACATGTCCGGCCCCGCCGGCTCGGTCACCCGGATCGAGCGGCCAGGCTTCTGTGTCGACTTCGCGTTGCCCGGACCAGGCGGGTACTCGACCTTCTCGGTCGAAGCGGCGGCGGCACGACCAGACGTCAAGCGCCTGTTGGCCTTGTTCGAAGTGCTCCGCGCGGATCCCCTCGCGCGCGAGCTGCTGCTTGCGCGGTCGGAGGTGTATGCCGACGTGCTTCGACAGGCCGCGGTCGCGCACTGGCTCGGCGCAGACCCAGCCGCCGCCGCGGCTCTGGCCGAGCGGTCGCCCCTGCGCGACCGTTTGGAGGCCGCCCGGACGCTCGGCGACACGCTGCGTGGTGAAGCGGCCTTGAGGGAGGCCACGCAGCAGGCGGTCTGGGCAGTCACCTCCGATCTGACGATCGAGCGCCTGGCGGCCGTCTGGAGCCGCGACGCCGAGCCGGAGGTCGTCTTCAGCCGGCAAGTGGCAATCCAGCTCCTCGCGCCTTACGTGCGGCTCTTGCTCGCCGAAGCCGGGGTGGCACGGCCCTGGGCGCTGCCCAACGGCGGTTGGCTGCCCCCGGTGAGCGCCTCCGTCGGGCGCCCGGCCGTGGCGGTGCTGCTGCCCTGCATTCCGCTTCCGCGGCTGCTCGCGGCAGCCCGCGAGTGCGCCGCCAAGTCGTACGACGATACTGCGGCCTGGTACCTCGAGCACGCCCTACACCGACCGTTGGGCGCGGACGAACTCGATGCGGTGCGCACGGCACTGGCGGACACTTACGAGCGCCTGACCGCGCGCGGGGTCGACGGCGCTGCCACTCGCCGCCAGTCTCTCGCCGCTGCCTTCGCCGCCGGACCGCCTCCCCCAGGGGAGCGCATCAGCGATGCGTTGGCCGGCGGCCGAAGGGCTCTTGCGCGCGGCGACGCCGCCGGGTCCGCACAAGCCGCGTGCCTCGCGCTCCACCTGGGCGCCACGGGCGTGTCCCTGGCCCGGGCCGAGTACCTCCTCATGCAAGCCTCGCTGGCGTTGCGGGACCTGCCCACGGTGCGCGAAGCAGCGAGCGATCTCATCGCGTGCGCGCACTCGCTCTCCCCTGTGGTGCGGAGCGTCTTCGGCGTCGCCGACTTGGCGGGGGAAGCGGAGGTGGTGCTGGCGCGGCTTGCCCGACCAGCGCGTAGCCGCGGCGGGTAGCGCGGCACCGCGCCGAGCCGTGCAACGGTAGCCATGCGCATGGCAGAGCCGGTGATGAAGGAGTGGCGGACCTCAGGCGGAAACGTGCTCGGCAGGAAGACGGAGGGATTCTGCCATGGCAGACACGCCAGAGGTGCCAGCCAGACCGCTGGGCATGGAGACCTGCACCGATCAGGACCTGATGCGGCTCTTCTACGCCTGCCGCGACGAAGCGTTCGACGTGGTCCTACGACGCTATGATCCCTGGTTGTGCCGGTACCTCAGCAGATGCTGCGAAGGCGATGCGGAGGACCTATGGAGCACGGTGTGGGCCAAGGTAGTGGTGGGCAAGCTCCCTGGCCACGCGCGGTACGACCTTTGCCGGCCGTTCCGCCCCTGGCTGCAGGCGATCGCCGTCAACGTGGCGAGGGATGCCGCCGCCGCGGCGCGAAGGAGGCTGGAACCGGACGATCTCCCGGCGGAGGGAGTCGTCGCGGGCCCTGTGCGGACTCCCGAACAGGAAGCACTGCTCGCCGAGAGACTCGCTCTGCTCGACTGCTTGATAAAGCGGCTGCCGCCGTCCCATCAGGAGGCGCTGCGTCTCCAAGAGTCGGGCCAAGGTCTGGAGGAGATCGCGAGGCGGCTAGGATCCTGCGTAGGTACGGTGGGCAGTTGGCTGTCGCGCGACAAGAGCAGCTTGCTACGAGGGCTGGATGGCGGATACGATGAGCAGCCGGACGAGGTCCAGGAGGGAGACGGCGATGGACGACGCTGAGTTCGACCGGACCCTCAATGCCTATTTCGCGGCGCAGTGTCTCCCCCTGACGCGCTTCGCGCCAGCCCTGTATCGGGAGGACTGGACGATGGCGGAGGAGAAGCACCTCGAGACATGCCGCCGTTGCCGGCGAATGCGGCAGGCCGTGGCAAAGGAGCTCTGGTATCCGTCCCTCTGGCAGCTCGTCCGGTATGTGCGCAGCAGCCTCCGCGAAGAGGAGCGCGAGGATGTGACCTTGCACGTGGAAGAGGTCCACGGCGCGTGGGCGACCCGCGTCGTCGGTGTGCTGCGCGCGTTGCTGCCCCAGGCGCAACCCATGCGGCTGGTGCCGTCCCTCGCCGTGCACCGAGCAAGTTACGAGCTGTCTTCGTGGCCGATCCAAACCTCGAGCATACAGAGGGCCTTGGCTGAGTCAGGGTCCGCCGGCCAGCCGGCGCAGATCCAGGTCGATCCGCTGCCGGACTCGGACCGTATCGCGCTCCGGTTGCTGGGTGCCGCGCCGGAGTTGGCCGGCCACTTGGTTGCTGTGCGGCTGGCCAACGACGCCGGTGACGAGCTGGCCGTGCTGATGCTCATGCGCGGCGACCGGCAGCACGGTTCGGCCGGCGTGACCTCATTCGGCCCGCGCCAGCTACCGGCTTCCGACCGGCCGGACGGAGCGCTCGAAGTGGAAGTGCTGCCCATCGATGAGGCGCTCCCGGCCGGCGTGGACGAGGCCGCGCTCCAGGCGGCCATCGCGGTTTGCCTGCCTGACGAAGCTCTGCGCCGGGCATGGCTGGAATGGGCGGCCGGGATGCGAACGTGCGCCCTTGACCCGCGTGCGGCGGCATTCCTGGATGGGTTGGAGGAGGCGCTCGGCGGCCCGGGTTAGGCGCCCGCGCCGATGCGCTCCACCGCCGTGTCCGACGTCTTCGACAGCCAGTTCAGGAACAGATCGGCGAGACCAAAGGCGCGCTCGGAAGAGCCTTGGATCCTGTCGCGGATCAACTGCCGGACCAGACGAGCCCGGTCCGCTGATGGTGGGTGCGACAGCCGCACCGGCGGCGGTGCTCCAACCCTTCGCCACAATGCCACCTCGCACCGACTCACCAAGTCATCCATGCCAAAGAAGAACAGAGGCGCGGCAACCCTGACATTCAAGTCCAACGCCTTCTCACGGCTATCGACGACCCGGCACGGCTCCAGGAGCAGGATGGTACCGAGGACATCGGCCTCGACCTCATGCTGCCAGTCGGTCTGGACGACGTCCAGGTCACCGGTGTCGGTTCTGGCCTTCACCACGGGCCGAGCCTCCAGATGACCGGAAACCGCGTGTCCGTATTCGTGCGCCAACACGAACTTCTCGCACTCATAAACCAGCCTCTCGCACAACGCCCATTTCCTCCCGCCGGACGGCGCCAGGTAGGTCGCGCGGTCTGTCGATCTCCACCGCAGATACGTGCGCACCAACGCGAGCGTCAGCCTGACGATTTCGTCGTGGCCATACCCGGAGTCCTCGGTCTCCGTGCCGCCGATAGGCCGCCCGCGCTCATCGAACTGGGCTACCGCGATGGACAGCGCCATGATCTTGATGAACTTATAGATGAACATGAACAGGCCCGTGCTCATTAACGCCAGTACGCCACCCGACACGGGATAGGCCATGGCGTTGAATGACCCAGTCGGGAACTCGCCCACGAAGATCGGCGTTCGAAGCTCAAGTCCAAGCGCCTGCATACTGCCCTCGATCTCGCCGCGCATCTCGTCGATGAGCGTGCGTAGACCCATTCTCTCGCGCCGGGCCTGCGCCAGAGCTGGACGTACACGTACTCCAAGCGCGTCCACCATGTTCCGCTCGAACTCCTCGCTTGCGAGAATGTCGAGTTGTTGGGCCTCGTGCAACGCTAGGGCCTGTTATGCACGTGCCCATACCGCCAGGGTGGGTGCCGCCCGGACCAGCATGAGCATGCTGAAACCCACGAAATGCAGCGCCGCCAGCGTCTCCGGGAGCCGTTCGTAGTCGCGCGCCAAGCGCCGAAAGCGGCTCAGCCAGGCGAAGCTGCGCTCCACCACCCAGCGCCTTGGCAACAGTACG
>JACPDV010000588.1 GCA_016183835.1 Armatimonadota bacterium | reverse complement strand
GGCCACAGGCACCGCCTCCGGCGCGGAGCGCGGGCATCGGGTGGGCCTGCCTGGCGCGCGGGCGCTGCCGGCCGTGCGGCCCGGCCCGCCGGCGCCGCGGGGCGCCGTGCCGTTGGCGCAGTCGCGGCTGCCGCGGCCGATGGTCAGCACGCTGCCGCGCGGCGAGCGGCAGAGCATCGGGCGGGTCCACGTGGTGAGCCACACCGACACCCTGGCGGGCATCGCGCGGCGCTACCACGTCGAGCTCGCGGCGCTGGCCCGGATCAACCGCCTGGCCAATCCGAACGTGATCCGCGACGGGCAGCGGCTGGTGATCCCCGGACGGGGGCTGGTGGTCAACGGGCGGAGTGTGTCGACCGACGTGCGGCCGCTGTCGGCCAAGCAGGGCCACGCCACCGCGCCGCTGCGGCCGGTGCTCGAGGCGCTCGGCGGCAGTGTGACCTGGATCGCCCCGACCCGGACGGTGCACGCCAGCACGCCGCAGCGCGGCGAGGTGGTGATCACCATCGGCAGCTCGACCGCGCAGGTGGGCGACGAGAAGGTGCTGATGGACCTGGCGGCCTACCTCGATCACAACCGCACCTACCTGCCGGTGGACTTCGTGAGCAGCGCGCTGGCGGTGACCATCGAGATCGATCCGAACTCCGGCGACATCCTCGTGCGGTCGAAGTAGCTTCGCCGTGTCGACGAAGGGCCCGGGCGGCGCAGCCGTCCGGGCCTTTCCGTGCATTCGCCGTGGCGCAGCGCGGGTGACGGTCATGCGGAAGCGAAGCGGGCAGGGCCGGGCCGTGGCGGCCGCGATCCTGCTCTTCCTGGCAGGCTCGGCCACCGCGGAACCCCGTTGGCAGAGCTTCCTCTACGGCGGTGAGGTGCTCTGCGCCGAAGGGCGGGGGAGCGAGTTCTGGGTCGGCACCCCGGCCGGCGTCCGGATCCTCGACGGTGCCGGGCCCGTGGTCCGCACCCGTGAGCTGACCACCCGCGACGGGCTCCCCGGCCCCCTCGTCACCGCCCTCGCGTTTCAGCCCGACAAGGTCTGGGCCGGCACCGCCGCGGGGGTGATCGGCCAGCTCGACCTCGTCACCAACCAGTGGCACGTCTTCGATGAGCGGGCCCGCGTGCCCAACGCCCCCATCTCGGCGCTGCTCTGGGACGGCACCGACGTGTGGGCCGCCACGCTCGGCGGCGGCGTCGCCCGCTACAACGTGCTGCGCCACGATTTCGAGGTGTGGGACACCAAGGAGGGGCTCCCCAGCGCCAATGTGACCTGCCTGGCGGTGGACCCGGGCGGGCTGTGGGCCGGCACCGACCGCGGCCTGCTCCGCTATGTGAAGAACCTCCTGAGCTGGGAGCCGCTCCACGTGCCGGCCGGCCGGCTCGACGGGCGGATCGACAGCCTGGCGGTGGGAGGTGACTGCCTGTGGGTGGCCAGCGCCGGCGACGGGCTGTCGCGGGTGCAGCTCAAGACCGGCGAGCTGCTCACCTACGACCTGGCCAAGTACGGGGTGCAGCGGGTTGATCGGGTCCTCTCCGGGCCGCTCAAAGACATCTGGGTCGCCACCGACAACGGGCTGCTCCACGCCGCCGACGCGGGCGAGGGCGCGTGGGAGCACCTGCCGCACGAGCCCTGGCTGGTGCGCGGCATGGCCTTGGCGGGGGACTCGCTGTGGGTCGGCACGGACCGGCAGGGGTCGTGGCGCTACCGCCTCGACACGGGCATGTGGGAGCAGTACCAACCGCGGGAGGTCATCCCGAGCGGCACGGTGCGCGCGGCCGCGACGCAGGCCAGCCTGGCGTGGTTCGGCTTCGAAGACGACGCCGTGGCGCGCTACGACCTGCTCGGAGAGCGCTGGGAGACCCTCGCGCCGCCCGGCGGGGCGCCGCGGCAGGTGCGCGACCTGGCGGTCTACGGCAACTTCGTCTACTGCGCCTGCCGCGACGGGATCGCGGTCTACGACCAGCGCAACCGCTCCTGGCGCACCTTCACCCAGCGGTTCGAGCCGGACCTGCAGGGCGACGAGTGGACCAGCGTGATCGTGGCGGCGGGGCAGGTCTGGTTCGCCGGGCCGGGCCGGGTGTCGGTGTTCTCCACGGCGATGGACCTGCTGAGCACCGTGCCGCTGCGCGGGTCGGAGGGCGACCGCGAGGGCACCCTGCCCAAACTGGCGTGGGACGAGAGCACGGGCGACGTGTGGTGCCTCACCCGCACGCTCGCGTATCGCTACCAGCCGCGCCAGCAGCTCTGGTCGTGGCTCGACAGCGACCTCTTCATGCCGCGCGATGAGGCGCTCTACCGGCAGGAGGGCTACCTGATCCGGTCGGCCGCGTGCGACAACGACTCGGTCTGGTTCGTGACTCTCGACCGGATCTGCCAGTACCGCAAGCAGCTCAACGATCTGGTGCCGTGGGATGCCGGGTACGACGCGGCGCTGCGCGAGCCGCAGGCGCTGTCGCTGGACCGCTACTCGGTGTGGGCGGCCACGGCGGGTGGCCTGTGCCGGTTCTCGCGGCAGGACGCGCGCTGGGACGTGTTCCCCTGGGACGAGGCGCTGGCCGGGGCGACCGCCACGGCGCTGGCCGTCGACGCGGAGGAGCCGACTTTCGTCTGGGTGGCCACCGACCGGCGCGTGGCCCGGCTCGATCTGGCCGAAGGTCACCAGAGGTGGACGGTGTTCCCGGCGAATACGGGCATGGTGGCCGGCGTCCACACCATCGTGCCGGGCGCCGATGCCGTCTGGTTCGTCGGCCGGGGCGGGGTCACCGTGTACCGGCGCGAGCGAGCGGCCGTCAGGGCGCCGTAACCGAGCGCCGTTGCGGTTGCATCGAAGGGCCGTGAGGCGTCAGGATGAAGAAACTCAAGCGGGGTCGCTGGGCGAGGCCGGTGTCGTGGCTGACGATGCTCGCCTGGATGGCGGTGCCGGTCCTGCCGGTGGCGCCGGCACGGGCGCAGCTCACACCGCCGCCGACCTTGGCGGTGGTGCAGGTGGTCAACCAGAGCGGCTCGAGCGTGCAGAACCTGGGCGCGCGGGCCGCCGTGGCGATCAACGAGCGATTCGCCTCGTCCGGCAAGTACACGGTGCTGGGCCAGGCCGCCGTGGACGGCGCGATCCAGAGCGCCGGCGCGGTCCTGCCGCTGCGAGCCGACGTGCGCGACGCCACGCTCCTCCGCATCGCGCGCACGCTCCAGGCAGACTACCTGGTGCTCGCCGTCATCGACAGCGTGGAGTGCGACGCCGGGCAGAAGCTGGCCGTGGTCAAGTCGCGGGTGCAGGTCTTCGGCCGCCTGGCCGAGGGCGACGTGACCGAAGCGAACATCACCGCCTTCAACCTGGACAAGTCCACCAGCGAGGCGATGCTGATCGACGACGCGCTCGAGCAGAACGCCATGAGCGCGGTGCGCGAGGTGACCCGGCAGCTCGGTGTGCGGGGCAAGGTGATCGCGCGGCCGCTCGAGAGCAGCGTGCGGGTCAGCTTCGACGAGCGCGATTACATCCGCCTGGGCGACAAGCTGGTCGTGCTGCGCAACGGGCTGCGCACCGGCGTGCTCGAAGTCGCCGCCACCCACGCCTCCGACGCCGAGTGCCGCGTCGTCGAGCGGTCGCATCCCGAGCTGCAGGTGGCCATCAACGACGAGGTGGTGCTCTACCAGAAGGGCACCGGCCGCACGGCCGC
Source organism: Armatimonadota bacterium (assembly GCA_016183835.1). Classification (GTDB taxonomy): domain Bacteria; phylum Armatimonadota; class UBA10988; order UBA10988; family UBA10988; genus JACPDV01. Next base: position 716 of record JACPDV010000588.1, on the reverse strand, counting down.
GGACAACTCGGACTACGACGTCGGCAAGGACGTGCACACCGCACCGGAGCACCGCCGGCACAACCAGAGCGTGCTGGTGGGCGCGCTGATCGGCGTGGCGGCGCTGGCCGCCGGCGCGTGGCTGATCACCCGCTCCAACGACAAGCGCGACGACGACCGCACCGCGCGGCTGGTCTCACCGCCCAACGGCGCGACCGTCCAGGTGGACACCGAGAACCGGCTCACCACGCCCCTCAGCTTCGCCACCACCACGGCCCTCTCGGTCGACTCGGCGACCTTCCAGCTCGCCGCCGACCCCGGCTTCACGCAGCTCCTGCGGGCCGACACGCAGGCCGGCACCGCCGCCACGCGGCAGGGCGGCGGTACGCAGCAGGCCACGCAGGAGCCGAGCTTCACGTTCATCTTCACGCCCTCGCAGACGGCGGCCTTCGTCCCGCCGGGCGCGTACTTCTGGCGGGTGATTGTGGTCTCGGGCACCAAGGTCCACGCCTCGAACGTGTTCGGCCTCAACGTGGTGCGGCAGGGCGGCGGCAGCGGCGCGGCGCTCGGCTCACCGGTCACGCTGCGCGCCATCCCCGGCGACTCGGTGGTGGAGATCCAGTGGAGCCCGGTGGCTGGCGCGACCGGGTACCAGATCTTCCGCCGCACGCTCCCGCCCGCGGTGGGCGGCGCGGCCGGCCGCGCGCGCACCTGGACCAGCCCGACCGGCTCCAACG
>JACPDV010000571.1:9956-16863 GCA_016183835.1 Armatimonadota bacterium | reverse complement strand
AGGTCTACCTCTCCCAGCCTCCGCAGATCGTCCAGCATCTCGCTCACCGCCGCCAGCGAGCCCGCCGGCGCGTCGTCCGCCGCCGTGAACTTCGACTCCTCCGGCTGGGGCCCGAAGCACTCGTTCCCCAGCAAGCGCAGCTTCAGCCCCGGCCCGGTCGGCACCGGGCGGGTCTTGTAGAAGATGCTGGCCAGCAGGTACAGCTCCACCTCGCGCTCGCCGGCCTGCGTGATCCGCTCCTCGAGCGGCTCGACGTAGTACTGCTCCGGGCCGAGGAAGATCCGCCCGGCATAGTTGCGGATCGTCACTGCCGTGCCCTGCGCGGGATCCTCCTTCGGCACCGTGAAGTGCAGCTTCGGGCCTTGAAGCGTCGCCCGGCCCGGCGGATCGTCGGGATCGCCCTCGAAGACGAACCCGTTGTTCGCCTGCTCGATGTAGAAGTCGCTCGCCACCACGCTCTGGTTGTTGCGCAGGTAGAGCGCGTGCGTGGTCAGCGTGGCCAGGCGGGTCTCGATCCCCAGGATCCCGTCGCGGCGCGGGTCCTTGCCGTCCACCGTGATCGAGCCCTCGTAGCTGCAGGGCAGCAGGACCGTCGCGCGGGCGCAGTTGGTGAGGTGCAGATTGCCGTTGAGGTGCGGCGTCACCACCACCTCGCGGGGGCCGAGGTCGCGCAACACCAGCCCCTTGCGGAACGGCTGCCGCTGGTACATATATCGACGGCGTTGTTCATCTGCCCGCTGTCGTGGTTGCCCACCGCCAGATGCTCCAGCGTGATGTTCTGAGGCGCGCGGACCTCGATCATCGTCCCACCCTCGGGCCCGTGCCAGAGCAGATGGGTGTGGAAGCCGCTGCCGCCCACGTGGTAGTCCGCCCCGGTGAGCTGCAGCGGCGCGGTGATCGCGTACCAGCCCGTGGGAAGGTAGGCCGTCGCGCCACCGCCCGCCTGCCGCGCGGCGTCGATGCAGGCCTGGAGCGCCGCGGTGTCGTCGGTCTGGCCGTCGGCCTTCGCCCCGAAGTCGGCCTTGGCATCGAACAGCTTGCCCGGCGCCGGCACGGTGTCGCGAAGGAAGCGCTGCGAGGCCGCCCGGAGCACGCCCCGCCGGTTGCCGTCCGGCACCGCGTAGACCCTGGCCTTGTTCGACGCCTGGAGGATGTCCGGCCCGCCGTCCCAGGTGTTGTGCGAGAGGAAGAGCCGCAGCCCGTCGCGGGCGAACACCGGCGCCGAGCCGGCAGGGCCGCCGGTGAAACCGCAGTCGAACAGGATGGCCGGCGCGCCGGTCAGGCGGATGGCCCCGTCAGCCGCCGTCCAGCCCTCCACCCGGCAGTCCTGGATGGTCATCGCGCCGATGGAGTCGAACTGCAGGAAACGGTTGGACCCTTGCGACGTGCTGCGCCGCACCGAGCTGCCGTGCTCGGGCGAGGAGCGGATGTCCACCACCCGGCTCTCCTCGAAGTGGCTGTTGCGGACGTAGAGGTTGCCGTGGACGCAGTCGACGCCGGTGCCGCAGCGGCGGAAGTCGCAGCCGTCGAAGGTGTAGTCGTAGTCGTTGAAGCTGACGAACGCCACGCCGCGGCCGCACTCCTCGAAGAGGCAGTTCTCGAAGGTGGTCTCGGCCAGCGCCTGCTTGGCGGCCGGGTCGCGCAGGATGGCGGCGTCGGTGAAGCCGCGGAAGGCCAGGTGCTGGTGGCGGACCTCGGTCTGGAAGCGGTTGATGGAGTTGTGGCAGAGCCCCACCGCCGCCCGCCCGCCGCCGTCGAAGCTGAAGCCGATGAAGCGCGAGTAGGCCACGCCGTCGATGGTCAGGAGCCGCCCGCCGGCCTCGCCGTCCCACACCAGCCGGGTGTCGCGGCCGTGGCCAACGAGGGTGAGGCCAACGCGGGGGCCCTTGAGCAGCAGGCCGCGGGTGATGCGGTAGGTGCCCGGCGGCAGGTAGAGGCTGGCACCGTCGGTGAGCCGGTCGAGCGCGGCCTGGAGCGCGGTGGTGTCGTCGGCCTTGCCGTCGCCCACGGCGGCCGGCTCGAGCGTGCGGACGTTGAGCCAGTCGGAGCGGGGCGTCCAGACCAGCGCGGGGATGTCGGGCTCGGCGGCGAGGGCGAGCGCGGGCAGGAGGAGGACGAGCGCGAGCAGGCGCATGGGGCGGCTCCACGGCACAGTGGTCCGCAGTTCGGCCGGCGACCCGACGACTCCTGCGCCGTCTACGGCGTGCCGGCACTCACCGCGCGCTCGATCACCCGCACGCAGAACCCCGACTGGTCGAGCGCGTAGAGGGTGCCTGACGGGTCGATGGCCAGTCCAATGGGACCACTGAAGCGAGCGACATCACCCGGCCCGTCGACGAAGCCGGGCACCCCGGCCTTGCCCGCGACCAGCAGCTCCGGCCCGCCGCTCGGCGTGTAGCGGGTGATGCCCTTGCCGTCGCAGGCGTAGACATAGCCCGCCGAGTCCACGGCGACGCCCTCCTCCACGGCCAGGTCGCTGCTCCCGAACGTGCTCACCGCGCCCGGCAGCACGATCTTACGGATGAAGTCATTGGTGTCATCCGCGACGAACAGCTCGCCCAAGGGGCTGACGGCGATGCCTTCCGGGCTCGAGAACCGCGCGCTCGCTCCGTTGGAGCTGTCGATGAACGCCGCGGTCCCGGCCGAGGATCCGGCCACGAACGTGACCCACCAACTCGCCGCCAGAGCGGGATTGCTGCCCACGAGCTGCAGCCTGCGCACCCGATTGCCGGCAGCCTCCGTGACGTACAGGGTGCCGACTTGATCGGCCACGATCCCATACGGGCCGCTGAACTTGGCCGCGTCCCCGGCGCCGTCCACGTAGCCGGGCACCCCGGCCTGACCGGCGATGGTGCTCACCGTCCAACCGGACGGGGCCACCGGACCCGCCGGCGGGGTGTACACCATACGCCGGATGGTGTGGTTGAGATAGTCGGCGACGTAGAGCACGTTCGCATCGCCGGTGGTGGCGATGCCGGTCGGACCTTTGAACCTCGCAACGTCGGCGCTCCCGTCGACCGAGCCGGGGGAACCGATCAGGCCGGCGATGGTGACGACCTTGCCGTCCCTGGCGATGCGCCGGATCGCGTTGTTGCCGGTATCGGCCACATAGATCGGGCCGTCAGGGCCGAGCGCCAGGCCATTGGCTCCATTGAACCGCGCCGCGGTCCCAACGCCGTCCACGAAGCCGCCGCTGTTGCTGCCGGCGAGCGTCCACACGTACGTATCGTGCGAGCCGAGCGACGTCGTTGCCGCCGCCGGAGCCGCCGGCACGTTCGTGTCCGCCTCCACCAGCACCGTGAATTCGAACGCCTTGACCCCGCTCGGCACCGCGAAGGCCCAGTCTTTCGTGGCGCTCGTCGCCCCCCGGTCCACCATCTGCGGGTAGGACAGGTACGGCGTGTTGGCCCCCATCCCCGTCCCCGGCGCGATCCCGTCCGCGTTCGCCAGTGTGACCGGGTCGCTCGGCGCGCTCCCGTTCGGCTCAGCAAACGACAGATGCCCGTTGGTCGGCGTCACTAGCCGGAGCTTGCTGTTCGACGGGTCCGCCAGGTAGATGTTCCCGGCGCCGTCCACCGCCGCCGAGGCCAGACCACTGAACTGCGCCGTGGTGCCCGGGCCGTCCGCCGCACCGGCCGCGCCGGATCCCGCCAACGTCCGCACCACCCAGCCCGCCGACGTGTTCGGCGCGAACCCGCTGCGCCGCGTCACAAGCCGCAGCTTGAGGGCGCCGTAGTCACACACCAGCAGGCCATCGCTCGACCACGCCAGTCCGGACGGAGTGGAGAACGTCGCCACGTTCCCGATCCCGTCCGCCGTCCCCGTTGAGCCGGTCCCGGCCACCGTGGTCACCACGCCATCCGGCGTCACCAGCCGCACCACCCGGCCCGGCCCCTCCGCGACGTACAGATTGCCCGACGGGTCCTGCGTGATTGCGTACGGCCTGTTGAAACTCGCCGAGATGCCGATCCCGTCCGCCGTCGCTATGGCACCGGAGCCCGCCAGCGTGCCCACCGTGTAACTTGCCGCGCTGGTCGGGTCCGGGCCTGTCAGGGCCACCGTCCGCACGCGAAAAGTCGTGGAGTCCGCCACGTAGATCACGCCGTTCGACGACACCGACACCCCGAAAGGCCAGCTCAGCCGCGCCAGGTCGCCCGGCCCGTCCAGGTAGCCGGACACTCCCGTCCCGGCAATGCGGCTCACCCGTCCGTTCGCGGCCACCCGCCGCACGCAGTTGTTGGATTTGTCCGCCACCACGACGCTGCCGTCTGTCGGGTTGTAGGCTACCCCCAGCGGGTTGTTGAACTGCGCCAGGGTCCCGACGCCGTCCACGTTGCCCGCCGATCCTGCGCCCGCCAGCGTGCTCACGCTCCCGCCGCGCAGCAGCCGGATCCGGTGGTTGTTCTGGTCCGCAAAGTACAGCGTCCCGTCCGGGCCGAGCGCCAGGCCCCACGGCATGTTGAGTTGCGCCGTCAAAGCCGAACCGTCCAGCCAGCCGGCCACGCCCGTGCCCGCCACCGTGCTCACCGTCACCTGGTCCCGCATGTCCAGGTCCGGCGAGCCGAGGTTGGTGAAGTTGCCGAGGAAGGCCCGCAGCCCGGTCACCGTGCCGTCGACGAGCTGGCCGACCGGCAGGCCGGACTGGTTCCTGATGGCCACGCGGATCACCCGCAGCCCGGTGTTGCCCGGCTGGTCGAACAGCGTGCTGGTGGTGAGGCCGATGGAGGTGCCGGCGAACACCGCCCGGCTGCTGCTGTGGAGCGGCGTCACGGTCACCTGACCGCTGGCCACGTCCACGTGCACGCGGGCAGTGCCGAACTCGCCGCCGCCGGGGGTGGGCAACGGATTGGCGTCGTTGCTGCCCTGCGGCCCGCCGCCTCCTCCGCAGCCATAGACCAGCGTGAACACGACCGCGCCGACGAGCGCGGGCCAAAGTCGTCTCGCCATCGTTCCACCCTCCGCAGCCCCGGAGCCCCCTCGCGATCACCTGTTGCCGACCTACCGCAACTGAGCCTTCACCAAGCGATATCCGACTCCTTTTTCAGTCTTGAGATCGGCTTCGCGCGGCGATCTCAAGCGGTGGCCCACAGGCTGTTCCGGCACGCCACCACCCGCGTCGTGCCGTAGAAGTCCACCGTCGCCTCGCCCACCGGCGTCGGCCGGCGGCAGATCAGCTCCGCCCAGTCCGGTGCGCTGCAAGCGATGAAGGCCATCTCCAGGCCGGCCAGGTCGCCGTTCCACGGCAGCTCCGCGGGCACCAGCAGGGGGCCGGTGTCCACCTGCCAGATCCAGCGCAGGTCGTTGGCGTTCATCGTCTTGATGGGGTATTCGAGCGTCACCAGAGAGCCGTCGTCCGCGGTCAGCTCGCAGCGCCCCACCAGCGGGTGGCCGCCGAGCGAGGCCCGTACGATCGCCTGGCTGTCCGGCAGCTCGACCGCGTCCACCTCGCGGAGCTGGAACACCATCTGCTCGAACCGGTCCAGGCTCCGCCCGCCCTCGTTCACGCTCGGGTCGTGCTCGAGCGGCGTGCGGTAGATGCGGAAGTGGTCGGCGGTGAAGACGCAGCAGAAGTCGTAGTTCGGCCGGCGGAAGAGGTCACGCGGTGCGTAGGTGTCCTCGGCCTTGCAGGAGGCGACGAACCAGGCTTCCGTGGCGGAGCCGTCCGGACGGTCCAGACGGCACCGCGACTCCACCTGGATCCGCGCGTTGTTCTCCCGCCCGAAGGTGACGAAGGTCACGAACGAACGGCCGTAGTCGAGCACGCGCGGCATGGCTTACTCCCGGAGGAACTGCGGGTCGATGGGCGAGCCGGAGGTGCGGCGGCCGAGCGGGGGGATGGGCAGGTTGACGGGCTGCACCACCACGTCGGGCCGCGGCAGGCGCTCGGCTACCGGCAAGATGCTGAGCGGCCGGTGCCGCGGGGTCTGATACCAGTAGGCGGTGGAGCTGTAGTCGTCGCAGCGGTCGTTGGCGTGGCCGTGCTCGATGCTGACCCGCAGCGAGTCGTGGAAGATCACCGGGTCGACCACGTGGTAGCGGTAGACGGTGGTGCGCTCGTTGTAGGTGAAGGGCGTGCCCTTCTGGAAGCTGACGCCGTTGTAGAGGAAGCTGTTGCCCGGCTGCATGCCCCAGGCGTGGCAGAAGTAGTCCTCGCTGCCGGTGCCGTGGAGGTCGGGCGGCCACTTCTGGCCGTCGATCATGAACATGTCGTCGCCCTCGCCCCACCAGCCGCCGTAGAGGTTGTGAATGCTCAGGTTGACGCCGACGTAGTGCCCGCTGCCCTCGGCCTCCATGAAGAGGTAGTTGTGCCGGTCGGAGAGGTTGACCGCGTGGTCGGTAGGGTCGTCGTAGTCGCTCGGCGGCGGGCAGGGGTTGCTGCGGTTCCAGCAGGCGTGGAAGCGGAGCTGGTCAGCCGGCAGCTCGGGCAGCTCGTCGTAGTCCACGTAGAAGTAGAGCGAGTCGGTCGCAGTTTCGCCCTGGTTCTCGATCTCGATCCGCGCACCGTGGGCGAAGGGCATCGGGAAGTAGCAGTTCATGGCCGCGTTCGGCCCGGGGTTGGCGTTGGACGACTGGTTCAACACGGCGCACTGGAAGCTGTTGCAGACGCCGTGGCCGACGCCGAAGAAGTCGCCCACCGGGGCGAGGACGGAGGGCTCCTCCTGCCCGTCCCAGTACATCTTGAGGAGCAGGCGGCGGGGCCAGGCCGCTTCGTTGTGCGAGATGGTGATCCAAAGATGGCGGATCACGCCGGCGCCTCTGAGGTCGGCGAGCACGTGCGTGGCGCCGGGCTCCACGGGGACACGGTCGGAATTGCGCCCCGTGCGGTCCCAACTGCTCTCGCGGCGGGTGCGCCCGCTGCGGCGGGTGGCGAGGTGGTCGAGCATGAGGGTCTCCTGCGGGCGCGGTT
>JACPDV010000571.1:0-9916 GCA_016183835.1 Armatimonadota bacterium | reverse complement strand
GGACCCCAAAAGCCCGCGGCCGTCCGCCGGGCTGTCGCCGGGCGGACGGCCGCGAGTGTAAACTGCCCGCAGCGTCACTAGAAGAGCGTGCTGCTCAGCGTGGCCGCCGCGTCGTCACAGGCGCGCGAGATGCGCGGGACGTGCTCCTCATGGATCAGGTCGCGGAACTCGGTCCCACCGCCCGGCGACGCCATCTCGATGGTGCCGCCACCGTTCTGGAGGTTGTAGTTGGTCAGCTTGGCCTCCATCAGCCGGCGGTGGAGATCGAGCATGGCTCGGCCGTGCTCGACCTGACGCCGCGCGCCGTCCCAGTTGCCAATCTCCTGGAGGTGCCGGATCACGGGCACCTCGGCGTTGGCGAAGTTCTTTGTCCAGTTGACGGAGCAGTCCGTCAGGAACTGCAGGTACTGAGTCGCCTGCCCGTACTGCTCACGCGGCGCCGACTGGCCGTTCGCCGGCCACTCGGTCAGTGACCAGGCGGGGACGGTGGCTGCCAGCAGCAGCACAGTCAGCGCCGAGACTAACGGCACCTTATCCTTGTCGGTCTTCATCGTCGTTCCCTCCGTCGCGCCGCGCCCTGTTGCCCGGCGCGCATAGCGGTCATATACCCGCGCGGCATGACGATATTGTTACGAGCGCTCAACCAAGCTGGATCGGGCGGCGCCCTGCTATACTGAGGCCCGGAGGTGAGGCCGCCGCGCATGGACGCCGCAGAGTTCCGCGCCTTCCGGGTCCCGCGGGAGCATGTGGAGCGGTTCTGCCGCGCCCACGGGCTGGCCGAGCCGCGCGCCTTCGAGCGGATCGCCAAGGGTGAGGTCTCCGCCTCCTTCAGCCTCGATCTCCTGGACGGCACCGCCGCGGTGCTCAAGGTCTTCTGCCGCAGCCAGGACCCTTCGGCGATGGTCCGGCAGGAGGCCACCCTGCGCTACCTCCGCGCCCACAGCGACGTGCCCGTGCCGGCCTGGACGCTCCTCGACATCAGCGGACGCGAGGTGCCCTACCCCTGTCTCCTGATGGAGCGGCTCGGCGGCGTGGACGCCGACGAGCTGTGGGAGCAGCTCGAGCGCGGGCGGGCCGGGCTCCTGCTCCGCCGCTGCGGCGCGGCGCTCCGGGCGCTCCACCGGGCGCCGCTCGAGCAGGCCGAGGAGCTATTCGCCGGCGGCGTGTTCCCGCCCGAGGTCTGGGCCGACCGCACGGCGGAGGCCTTCGACCACGCCGTGGACGGCCTGGCTCGGCAGGGCTGGGCGGACCCCGCGCTCCTGGCCGCCGCGCGCGCCGCCTGGGAGCAGGGCAAGGCTGCGCTCTACGCACCCTTCGAGCCCGTCCTGCTGCACCGCGACTACCAGCTCTGGAACCTGCGGGTCGACCCCGACACGCTGGAGGTGATCGGCGTGCTGGACCTCGATGCCGCGGGATTTGGCCCGGCGGTGGCCGACGTGCGCGACCTCGAGCTCAATGTCTTCCTCCCCCGCCCCTGGCTGCGGGCCGAGTTCTGGCGTGGCTACGGCTGTCCGCCGCCGAGCGGGATCGAGAGCGAGCGGCTCCGCATGTCGGCCCTGGCGCGGGCGCTCTCGCTCCTCTGCGCCTACTGGGGCCCCACGGCCAACCTCGACGCGGCCACGGTGTGGCTGCTCCTCTCGCCCTGGACCGAGGACGCCGAGGGCTGAACCAGGCCAGGGCGCGGCACTTAAGGCAGCCTCTCCGCGGCCGAAGAAAAGGATGGCACGCATGCTGGCGGTCGGGCTGGGCTGCAACCTGGTCCTGGCGTTGATCGCCTGGTGGGCGGGAGCGATCGAGTGGACCGGCGCCCTGGCCGGGATCGTCTTCGGCCTGCTGGTGTGGGCCGGGGCGGGCTGGCGGGGCTGGCTGCTGCTGACCGCGTTCGTCGTGCTGGGCAGCGTCTTCACGCGCGTGGGCGCCCGGCGCAAGACGGCCGCGGGGGTGGCGCACGCCGGCCGCGGCGCGCGCACCTGGCGCAACGCCACCGCCAACTGCGCCGTGGGCGCGGTCTGCGCGCTATGCCCGGGCGCGGCGTGGCGTTGCGCGTTCGTGGGCGCCTTCGCCGCGGCGCTGGCGGACACCACGGAGTCGGAGCTGGGCGTGGTGCTCGCCCGCCGCACGTGGTCGCCGCTGACCCGGCGGCGGGTGCCGGCGGGCACCGAAGGCGCCGTGTCGCTCGAAGGCACGGCCTGTGGGCTGGCGGCGGCGCTGGGGCTCGCGGGTCTCGCGGCCTGGCTCGGGCTGGTGCCGCGCGGCGCGGTGGCCGGCGTAACGGCCGGGGCACTGGCGGCGACTCTGGTGGAGAGCCTGCTGGGCTCGCGGTGGCGGTTGAGCAACGAGCTGCTCAACCTGGTCACCACGGCCGCCGGCGCGGTCCTGGCCGCCGGCTGTGGGCGCTGGCGTTGAAGGAAAGACCATGGCAACCATCGTGTTCGCCGACGACGACCGCAACTGCCGGTTCGTGATCGGCGCGCACCTGCAACTGCTGGGCCACCGGGTGCGCCTGGCCTCCAGCGGGCGCGAGGCGCTCGAGCTGGTGGCGGCCGAGCGGCCCGCGCTCGTCATCCTCGACCTCATGATGCCCGATCTGGACGGCTACGGCGCCTGCCGTGCGCTCCGCGCGGACCCCGCCACCGCCGACCTGCCCATCATGCTCCTCACCGCCCTGGACCACCGCAACAACACCGCGATGGCGGATGGCACGCGTTTTGACGCCGTGCTCAACAAGCCGTTCAAGGTCGAGGCGCTGCGGGACTGTGTGGACGGCCTGCTCCACGCACCGGCCGCCGCCTGCTGACCGTCCCCGGCGGGCGGCCTGTTACGGTGGGCACAACATTCCGGACGGGCCGCTCTGCAATTCGCGCTTGCGGAGGCGCCCGAGTTGGGTAAGACCCCTACATGTGCCCGCAGCCGCCTGGCGACGACAAGCTGATGTCGCTCGGCGTGGAGATACCGATGGCTACCATCGTCTTCGCCGACGACGATCCGAGCTTCCGCTTCCTGCTCGCCGCCTACCTCCAGCTCCTCGGCCACCGGGTGCGCTCGGCCGGCACCGGCCGCCAAGCTCTCGAACTGGTGGCTGACGAGCAGCCCTCGCTGGTGATCCTCGACCTCGTGATGCCCGATCTGGACGGCTATCAAACATGCCGTGCGCTCCGGACCGATCCGGCCACGGCCGGGATCCCCGTGATGCTGCTGACCGCGTTCGAGCATTTCGCCCAATCGCCGCGCGCCGCCGGGACCTGGTTTGATGCCGTCCTTTCCAAGCCATGCCGCATGGACGAGTTGCGCTACCAGATCGACAGCCTCCTCTGTCCGGTAGCCGTGGCCGCGTAGGCCGGGCACAACTGCGTCTGACCTCAGTTGACGACCGCTGCGGGCCGGGCTAGACTCGAGCCATGCACTTGATCCACCCGTGGGGTCTGGCTTGGCTCGGGCTGGCCGTGCCGATCATCCTGCTCTACCTCCTCCGCCTCAAGCGGCGCGAGATGACCGTCTCGTCGGTGCTCTTCTGGGAGCACGCCGTGGAGGATCTGCACGCCAACGCCCCCTTCCAGCGGCTCCGGCGCAACCTCCTCCTGCTCCTCCAGCTCCTCATCCTGGCCTGCTGCGCGGTCGCCGCGGCGCGGCCCTACTTCCACACCACCGCCCTCGGCGGGGGCACCGTGATCGCCATCCTCGACGGCTCGGCCAGCATGAAGGCGCCGCTCGGCAACGCCAGCCGCTTCGGCCGCGCGCGGGAGCAGGTCGAGAAACTGATCGCCGGGCTGGAGCGCGGCGACGAGCTAATGCTCCTCCTCGCCACCGACCGGGCCGAGGTGCTCGCTCCGCTCACCAGCGACAAGCGCTCCCTCGCCAAGGCGCTGTCGGCGGCACGGCCGAGCAGCAGCCCTACCGACCTGCGCGACGCGCTCTTCCTCGCCGCCTCCGCCGCGCGCGGGCGGCCCGACGCGCGGATCTTCGTCTTCAGCGACGGCGCCACGCCGCCCGTCACGGGCCTCAACGTGGAGCTGGCCGGAGCCGAGATGGCGCAGATGGTCACCCTCGGCGAGCCGGTGGACAACGTCGCCGTCACCGCCCTCGACAGCCGCCGCGAGTTCGGCGCCGGCGCCCGCCGGCAGGTGCTCCTGACGCTCGCCGCCACCGGCCCCGGCACCACGCCGCGCACCGTGGAGGTCCAGCTGCGTGCCGATGGGCGGCTGTTCGACGTGCGCTCCTACACCGTCACGCCGGGCAGGCCGAAGGGGGTAATCCTCGACGACCTGCCGCCCAACGCCGGGCTCCTGGAAGTCCGCAAACTCGGCGCCGACGCGCTCCCCGACGACGACCGCGCCTATGTCTCCCTCGGCAGCCCGCGCCGCACCGAGGTCTGGCTGGTGGGGAAGGGCAACCTGTTCCTCGAGAAGGCGCTGGAGATCGACAGCAGCCTCAAGCTCGTCAAGACCTCGGCGGCGGCGGTGGAGCAGCAGGCGCGGGCCGGCGGCATCCCGGCGCAGACGGTGGTGGTGTTCTGTGGCGACGCGCCGGCGGGCGAGGTGGACGTGCCCAGCCTCTACCTCGACTGCGCCGGGGCGGGCGCGCCGGTGAGGCTGACGGGCAAGGCCGAGGCGTTGACCTTCGCCGACTGGTCGCGCACGCACCCAGTGACGCGCGACGTGGATTTCGGCGAAGTGGCCGTGCGCGCGGCGCGGACGTGCCGCGCGGCGGAGTGGGGCAGCGTGGTGGCGGAGGCGGCGAAGACGCCGCTGGTGGTGGCGGGGGAGCGGAAGGGCGTGCGGCGGGTGTACGTGGGGTTCGACCTGCTCGACAGCGACTTCCCGTTGCGCGCCGGGTTCCCGATCTTCATCTCGAACGCCTTGAGCTGGCTGGCGCCGTCGGGCGGCGAGGGGCCGACGCCCACGGCGCGCTGCGGCGAGCCGCTGGCGATCCCGGCGGAGGGCGCGGGGGCCAACGTCGCGGTGACGGCGCCGGACGGCACGCGCTTCGAGGCGCCGGTGAGCGAGGGCAAGGCGTGGATCGGCGACACGCGGCAGGTGGGGCTCTACCAGGTGCAGATCGGCGCGACGCGGCGGACGTTTGCCTGCAGTCTGCTCTCGCCCGAGGAGAGCGACCTGACGCCGCGGAGCGAGCTGAAGGTGGGCCGGGCGACCATCAAGGCGCCGACGGAGCGGAGCCAGCGGAACCACGAGCTGTGGCGTTGGCTGGTGGCGCTGGCGCTGGTGGGGCTGATGGGGGAGTGGTGGCTGTTTCATCGGAGGGGGTAGGGCCGATTCGCGATGCGGAGCGGAGAACCATGATCCCGGTTGCCAGTGGGTCCTACGCCACGACTGCCGCGCGCGACCACCCGGGAATCCCAACGGTCTGCCCGACCACGAGGCACTGGGAGCGTCTCGCAGCTACAGACCCAATCCCGTCAAACGCACAACTGCAGCACGTCGGCGCTGTCCAGAATCCACGCAAGCGCCTCCGTGGCTCTGCGCGACCCAGAGGCTGGGAAGGTCGTCGAAGGTGTAGGGGCACAGACCAACAGGCTGCGGAGGGCACCGTCACTCGGCCGTGTCAAGCTTCCCACCTTGCAGCGCACCCTCGCAGACCACCTCGCCAGACGCATTCTTGTTCGCCGGAATGGCTCCCAGCTCAATGCCCGCATGGCTATTGTGCTCACATCGCCCAGCTTCGCGCGGCGTGCGAATGGCGCAATCGCCCAGCGCACCATGCACCACGGCTGCCCCGTCCCTTCCAATGCCTCGGGACACTTCGAAGTTGAAGCGACAGTCTTGCAGCGCCGATATCTCGTGGCTGTTCAGCTTATGGGAGGATCCGTAGTCACCGGACCACATCTTGGCAGTTGCGGCGAACCCTGAGATAGCCCCCAGATCGAACACCGGCACGCCTCGCATTTGGTCGGCCGCCGCCGGCACTTTGGATAGATCGACCTGGTCCCCGTAGAGGGTCTGGGCCACCGTCTCAAGCGTAGCTTGGTAGGCCTGTGGCGATACGCCGAGCGCCCAGAAGTTCACCAAGCCGCAGTGTTCATCGGTCTCATCGGACCAGTAGAACAACCACTGACCGGAAGTCGGTTCAGGCTTCACAATGCTACATCGGTCGCCACGGAGCACGAGCCTGCTACTGCAATCATTGCTCCAGACAGCAAGGGTCACTAGTCTTTGGCTGGTGCGCGCTCTCTCAGACCGCGTACGAGCAGCCACACTGGTCCGCCACCGCTGTCGCGCTCAGCTTCCCTGGTGACTTGGCTTGGTTCCGAGTGGAATGGGGCTTGAGGTGGCTGGAAAGGCATCGTCTCCTCCTTCGGTTCGGACTAGCGACCGTTCGGGCCCCGGCTCGGTTGCCTGCGACCCGCCCGCCGTCTGGCCAACTTCGGTAGGGAAGATGATCATACTAGCACGCTCTAGGTGGTGTCAAGGGTCGTCCGTAGCGCGTAGCCCGTTGACGGGCGCGATTACCGGTACGACGGATCCGGGCGCTCCCGCGGCACGCACAAGCGCCGCCTTCAGGTACGCCAAACCGCGAGTGACGTCGCCTTGCCAAACGAACCTGTTCGTGTATGGGGCTGCTACGCCGTCCTGTTCGCGTAAGGGGTGCACCGCCTGAGGCCTAGGTTCCGTGGTCAGGATCACGGCGCGCCATGCGGCAGTCATGGAGTCCGCTGTGTCCAAGCCTGCCGACATGCCCGGCCAGCCCTCAGGGCGCCGCAAGCACCAGTCCAAGCTGGACTCGGCCACTGCCGCAGCACGGGTGCGCGAGTTGCGCCAACGGGTCGTAGAGGACAGCGCCCCATCGCTCGACTCGGACGGCGCGGCACGCGAGGTGAGGGAACGGCGCGGCTAAGCCGGCGGCAGGACTCCCCGGCCGCGCTCGCGAACAGCGTCCCCCGCAGAGACCGCCCCCATGCGCCACCTACTGCTCGCCCTCGCCCTCGTTACCGTCGCCGCCGGCGCCTCGTACCGCTACGACATGGGCCCCGCCGACGCCCCCGTCGCGCCCGGCTACACGCAGGTCACCGAGACCAGCCTGTGGTCCGACCCCGCCGGCTTCGGCTGGACCGCGCGCCCGTCAACCAGCCTCTACCGCAACGACCCCTCCAACCCCTGGTTCGCCGACGCCGACACCGCGGTCGAGTACGCACTCTACTCCGACGGCGTCCTCTCCCTCGAAAAGAACTCGTTTTCCTTCCGCGTCGAGCCCGGCCGGTACGCGCTGACCGTGGTGATCGGCGACCTGGCGCTGGGCGAGTGGCGGCCGGGGAACTCCATCTGGGTCAATGGCAACCGCATCGCCGAGAACCAGACCACTGCCGCCAGCGTGAAGGCCTTCACGGCAGCCGCCGACGCGCCAGACGGCCGGATCACCGTGCGCTTCCGGGCCGAGAGCCAGCAGAAGTACGTTACCGTGATGGCCATCGCCGCCGAGCCGGTCGCCCCCGGCGCGGACGTGCCGGCCGCCGTCACCGAGTACCCACGGCAGAAGCCCACCGCCGCCGACTACCAGCGCAACTGGATTCGGCTGGCGCGTCTCTTCAGCGCCGACTGGGAGCGGGCGAGGGCTGAGCTGGCCGCGGAGGGGCAAGACCTGTCCGCCCGCATCCCGCGCGACCCGCGGCGTGAGATGTTCGGCTGGAGTCTCGGCTCCGGGGCGTGGGAGCGGCTGGAGGCGCTCGCCGGGCCGCTCGACCTGTCGCCCATCCTCGCCGTCTGCCGCGAGATCGGGTTGGACGGGTTCGGCACCAACAGCCCGAAGATGATCGCCCAGCTCCACGCGGCGGGGCTGCAGCACGCGGTGGAGGGCTCCGCCGAGCGTTACCCCCTGGCCGACATGACCGGCGTGACGATGAACGGCTTGCGCGACCGCGACGGGCAGCCGGTCACCCGCGACGGGGTGTGGTCCAATAGCGCGCCGGAGGTGGCCGAGACTTTCCGCCAGGTCTGGCGCGAGCGGATCGGTGCCGCCGCCGAGGGCGCGTCGTTCTTCATGATCGACGAGCCGCGCGGCATGTGGTACGCAGGCGGCCAGTACGGCGACGACAGCCCGCCCGCCGACGCCGCCTTCCGCCGCTGGGCCGGCGCGCAGGGCTACGCCGACCTCGCCGCGCACGGCATCCCACCCCGCGGCCGCACACTCGACTTCTACCGGTTCTACCAGTGGCGGCTCACCACGGTGCCGCAGTTCGTGGCCGACTTCGTCCGCGAGACGCCCGTGGCCGGGGTGACGGCCGCGCCGGGCAACGGCGACGCGGGGCCGGAGCAGATGAACCACAACAGCTACTGGCCGCCCGCCGTGGCCCACCACGGCATGCTCGCCGCCACCTGGGCCTACGGCGAGCCCGCCGCCTGCAAGGCCTACGCCGAGACCATCCGCATGGCCTCCGAGCACGGCGGCAAGTGCATCCTCGTGCCGCCCTTCTGGCACACGCCTCTGGAAGACCTGCCGCGCAGCGTGGCCGGGCTCAGCGCGCTGCCCGACAAGGTCATGCCGTGGCACTTCCGCGGCGTGGTCAACGGGCCGGACCGCGCGGCGTGGATGAAGGCCGCCTGGCTGGTGGCGCGGCTGACTCACGCCACGGCGGACCTGACGCACACGCCCGAGGTTTACCTTTGGTGCCCCGAATCCATCGTCTACAACGACCTCGTGGACCTCGCCGCCACGGAGGCCGCGCAGTGGACCCGCACGTACCATGTGCTGTTCGACGCCGACGTGGACTACGCCGTGACCAACACTCTTCAGGTGCCGGCCGGCGCCACGGTGCTCTACACCGCCGCGCGTCCGGTGCTGGACGGGGCGGAGGTGGAGGCGCTGCGCGGGTTCCTGCAGCGCGGCGGGAAGCTGCTGATGACCGCGGACGCTCCGCTCGAAGGCCCCGACGGCCGGCCCGTGGAGAACTCGCCCACCGCCGGCGTCGAGCGCCTCGAGCAGACCCCGGAGGCCCTGCGCCAGCGCCTCGGCAGGGCCGACGGCCCGCGGTCGGACCGGCCCGACGTGAAGACCTACCGCTACCGCCGCGGGGAGCAGCGCGCCTACCTGCTCAACAACACCTCGCTGACCGCGCCGGCGCAGGTCACGCCCGACGGGCCGTCGTGGGACCTGCTCAACGCCCGCGAAGTGCCCGCCGGACGGCCGGTGCAGCTCCCGCCGGGCGGCCACGCGCTCTGGGAGCGGCGCTGAGGCAACGGGAGGACCATCGCTCCGCCCGCCGAACCGCAGCCCGTCCGCAGTTGTCGATGATCCTCAGGGAGGAGTCGCCGCTTCACCCTCGACAACATTCACGACCTGCTGGTCCGTTGTCTCGATGCCGGCATCAACACCTGGCAGACCTCGGCCCACGAGAAGATCGACCTGACCCTCGACCGCCTCCGCGAGGAGGGCCGCGAGGTGCACTGGATCCTCCTCACCGCCGGATCGGAGCCCGATAGCGTGAAGGCGATGCGGTCCGCCGTGGAGCGCCACAGGCCCATCGCCATCGTCCACCACGGCGGCGTCACGGACCGGCTCTACCGCGAGGGGCAGATCGACAAGGTACACGAGTTCGTCCGGCGCGTGGCCGGCCTGGGGGTGATGGCCGGCGTCTCGGCGCACAACCCCGAGGTGATCCGCTACGTGGAGGATGATGGCTGGGACGTGAACTTCTACATGACCTGCTTCTACCGCCTCACGCGGACGCCTGAGGAGCTGGCCGACGGGCTGCGCGAGGTGCCGCTGTGGAGCGAGTTCCGCCCCGGCGATCCGGCCCGGATGTGCGCGGTGGTGCGCCAGGTGGAGCGGCCCTGCCTGGCGTTCAAGATCCTGGCGGGTGGCCGCGCCAGCGAGCGGCCGGAGGCGACGGCGGCGGCGTTCGAGTACGCCTACCAGAACCTCAAGCCGACGGACGGGGTGATCGTGGGGATGTTCCCGCGTTTCCGCG
>JACPDV010000016.1 GCA_016183835.1 Armatimonadota bacterium | reverse complement strand
GGCGCCCGGCCCACATGGTTGGGAGAAGCTGGAGGCACAAGACCATGAAACTGGCCCTGGCGACGGTCCTGTATGCCGCGACGGCCTTCGCCGCCGACGGGCTGCTGCAGAACAGCGACTTCGGCCAGCCCGGCGGCTGGATCGTGCCGGCGGGCCAGGGCTGGACCGTGCCCGACGACGACGGTCACAGCGAAAACCACTGCCTCCGCTACGTGGCCGACACGCCGCAGGCCGCGCCGCCGATCGTGCAGGAGGTGGCCTGCCAGCCGAACACCGAGTACGTGCTGGCCGCGTGGCTGAAGTCCGACGGCACCCTCCGGCCGGTGGTGGAGGTGCTGGCGCAGGACCTGCAAGGCACCCGCATCGTCTCGCTCACCGCCGATGGCCGGCCCGAGCGCTGGGCGCCGCTCTCGGCGCGGTTCAACAGCGGCGCCACGGCCAAGCTGATGGTGCGCATCCTCGCCGCCGCCGAGCACGCCGACAACAAGCCGGCCGCCGCCGGCCGCTGCGCGGCGGACGACGTACAGGTCTATCCCGCCGCCGAGGCGCCCGCCGACCTGCAGCCCACCGGCGGCTTCATGGCCCAGCCGCCCGGCGAGAACGTGGCGCTGCACGCGCCGTACACCCTCTCCGCGAAGCCCGACTACGGCTACTGCACCGACCCCGAGGACGCGGTGCAACTGACCGACGGCGCCTACAGCGCGGGCTACTTCTGGGTGCAGAAGAGCACCGTCGGCTGGAACCACGTGAAGCCCGTGATGGTGGACCTCGACCTGGGCCGTGACCAGCCCATCGTCGGCGCCAGCTTCAACACGGCCGCCGGCGTGGCGGGGGTGGCGTGGCCCACCGCCATCTTCCTCTACGTCTCGGACGACCGGACGAACTGGTATCCCGCCGGCGAGCTGCTCGCGCTCAGCTCAGCGCACGGCGTGCCGCGGCCGGAAGGCTACCAGGTCTACCGCTTCTGGACCGACAAGCTCCAGGCCCACGGCCGGTACCTCACCTTCGCCGTGTTCCCCAGCAGCGCCTACTGCTTCTGCGACGAGGTGGAGGTCTACCGCGGGCCGGACGCCCTGCTCACCGCCGCGCGGACCGGCGACGCGGTGACCGACATTAAGGCCGAGTGCCAGAAGCAGTCGGTAGCGGCGCTGATGCAGTACCGGACGCAGGCGACGGTGATCGAGGTGCGGCAGGCGATCGAGGCGGCCAACCTTGACCCGGCAGCCGCCAAACGGCTGCTGGACGGCCTCGCCGAGCCGGCCCCGCTCGACCCGGTGGCCGCCGGCTTCCGTGCGGTGTTGCCCTTCAATGCCACGCAGCGGCGCGCCTTCGAGGCCCGCGGCAAGCTCTGGCGCGCCAAGGGCCGGCCGCCGGTCCAGCTCTGGCAGGCCGAGCTCTGGGACCCCGTCAAGATCGACGAACTGCCGCCGGACGGCGCCAAGCCGCCCGCGCTCGAGGTGGCCCTGATGCGCCACGAAGTGCGGTCCGCGGCGTTCAACTTGACCGTCGCAGACCCGTCGCCGGGCACCGTGGAGGTCAGCGTCGCGGGGCTCCCCGGCGCGCCGAAGCCGCCCTGGCTGACCGTCTGCGAGGTGGCCTGGACCGCCACGCAGGCGGGCGGGCCATCGGCTTCGGCGCTGCCCGAGGCGGCCGCCACCGCGCAGGGCTGGTCGGTGTCGGTGCCCGCCGGCATGACCCGGCAGGTGTGGCTCAACGTGGACAGCGCCGACCTGCCTGCCGCGACGCACCGGGGCAGCCTGCTCCTCCAGGCCGGCGGGAAGGAGCTGGCGCGGGTCCCGTTCACCGTGCAGGTGGCCGACCTGACCATGCCCGACAAGCTCTCCCTCGGCCTCGGCGGCTGGGACTACACCGACACCTATACCTACGGGGTGAACGCCGAGAATCGCGACAAGGTGGTCGAGTTCCTCAAGCGCTACCACCTCGACACGCCGTGGGCAACGGGCAGCGTGATGCCCTTCGGCACGCACGACGGCACCGGAAAGATGACCCAGCCGCCCGACACCACGCGCATGGACGAGTGGCTCGCCCGCTGGAAGGGCGCGCGCAGCTACTGCGTGTTCAGCAACCTGCAATCGCTCCACCCCGACACCGCGGCGGCCAGGCTGCGCACGCAGCAGTGGATCGACTTCTGGGTGGACCACCTCCGCCAGCAGGGCGTCGAGCCATCGCAGCTTCAGTTGCTGATCGTCGACGAGCCCAGCGCGGCGGAGTACGACCGGATGATCGTCTCGTGGGCGAAGGTGCTCCGCGAGGCGCAGCCCGAGGTGAGGATCTTCGAGGATCCCACTTACCAGGACCCGCGCCAGGCCACCCCGGAGCTGTACGCGGTGTCCGACGTGCTGTGCCCCAACTATCCCATGTGGCTGAGCAATCCGGCGGCGTTCAGGGAGGTCTTCACCGCGCAGCAGAAGGCCGGCAAGGCGCTCGTTTCCTACAGTTGCAGCGGCCCGGTGCGGCAGCTCGATCCCTACGCCTACCACCGTCTGCAGGCCTGGCACTGCTTCGCGTTCGGCATGGAGGCGGAGTACTTCTGGGCCTTCGGTGACAATGGCGGCCACTCGTCGTGGAACGAGCTGGCGGCGCCGGGGGTCTGCTACGCGCCGCAGTTCGTCGCCGAGGACGGCTGCGTCACGAGCAAGCACATGGAGGGCGTGCGGCAGGGGATGTACGACTTCGAGTACCTGACCATGCTGCGCGCGAAGCTCGCCGCGGCCACGCAGGCCGGGCGCAACGATGCCGTTACCGCGCGGGCCGCCGAGCTGCTGGACAAGGGTGTGGCGAGCGTCCTGGCCGACCAGGGCCCCGGCTCCATCAGTTGGGCGAGTGGCAAGGACCGGGCGATCGCGGACCGCGTGCGGCTCGAGGTGCTCGCGGCGCTGCAGGCCCTGGCGAAGTAGGCGCCCGCCGGTTACAACCAGCTTGGCAGTTCGGGAGTCGCCATGCGTACGGATGTCCATCTGCGATGGGCAGCGTTGGCTGCCGCCCTGTGCCTGGGCGTGGGTCGGGCCGCCGACACACCGCCCACCCCCTTTGCCCCGCCGACGGCCGAGCAGGGCTTCGCCAAGCCCTACCTGTGGCTCTACGGCGGCTGGGTGGCGCCGCCGCGCACACCGCTCCTGGCCGACGTCAACGGCGACGGCTACGCCGACTTCGTCTACGCCACGCCGAATGAGCGGCTGATCGACGTCTCACTCAACGGCCGGGGCTGGAAGCCGATGCGCGGCAAGCGGCTGCTGTCCGATCTGCCGGAGGCGATCTGCTCGATGTGCGGCGGGCGCCTGGGCGGCAAGACCTGTGATCTGGCGGTCCTCGGCGCCCGCGGCGGGCTGCTCAAGGCGCTCAGCGACGATAAGGGCCACTACCCGCAGACCACGTCCCTCGCCACCCTCCCGGAGCTCGCCGGGCGGGCCTGGCTGTTCGCCGGGAAGGTGGTCTCCAGCGACTTGGACGACCTGATCGTGGTCGACTCCGAGGGCCGCGTGGTGGTGCTCGATGCGGCCGGCAAGGTCTTCGGCCGCGGCGAGTTGAGAACGCCGGTCGCCGCGGCCGCCGCCGGCGACCTGGACGGCGACGGCAAGACCGAGCTGGTGATTCGAACCCGTGCACGGGTCGCCGCCTACCACCTGGCCGGCGCCGGGCCGGAACGGTCCGTGGTGCTCCCCGCACCGGCGGGGCGGGACGCGCTGGCCGTGGGCGACGTGAACGCCGACGGCAAGGCGGACATCCTCTCCGGCGGCCAGGTGCTCCTGGCGCCGGACTTCCGTCAGGCGCTGCCGATCCCCGGCTGGGAGACGATCAAAGAGCCGGTGACGGCGATGCTGGCCGACGTGGCCGGGCACGGCCGGGCGGACGTGGTGCTCCAGCACCTGGGGAAGGAATACTATGGCAGCTTCGAGGCCGACTGCGACCTGTACATCGCCTGGCAGCGCGGCGATCCCGACTGGGACTGCGACGGCCTGAGCAACGAGGAGGAGGCGAAGACTGGCAGCGACCCGCTCGACCGCTGCACCAGCCACGACGGCCTCCTCGACGGCTGGAAGGTCCACGGCTTCTGGGGCGTGGACTTCCCCGGCATGGGCGCCAGCCCGCTCCACAAGGACGTGTTCGTTCAGAACCTGCCCTTCGACACGGTGCCCATCGACGAGATGGAGAAGTACCAGCGGGAGCACATTGCGCCGTTCTTCGCCGACCTGCCCTACACCAATGTGGACGGCACCAAGGGCTTCGCGATCCACGCCATCACCCTCAGCCCGGCCTGGTCGGAGAAGGACCACAAGGGCCGGAGCTGGCAGAGCATCGCCGACGAGACCTTCCCGCCCGACCGCTTCGGCCTCTACCACTGGATGCTCGTCACCGGCATGGGCGGCGGCGGGCAGTCGTACCAACTCGCCGACGCCGGCTCGTGCAACATGCGCGCCTGGGTCCACGAGTTCGGCCACCAGCTCGGGCTGTCGCACAGCGGCAAGTGGCCCACCTGGTCGCCCACCTACCGCAGCCTGATGAACTACTCCGGCGGCGGCAAGTTCAGCACCGGCGAGCTGGCCGACGTGGTGCTCAACGAGTCGCACCTGCCCGGCAAGCTGCCCTGGCCGCTGGCCAAGGTCGAGTTCCTCAGCAAGCCGCCCTACAGCTTCCACCTTCAGGAGGCCGGGCCCGACGCCACCCTGGTGGACTGGGGCTGGACCGGGCAGTTCACCGACGGCCCCGTGCAGGCCAACATCAGCTACGGCTACTCCCTCAGCGGCAGACGCCACAGCCGCCTCTCCGCCGGCTTCCGCGGCACCTACGAGTGCTTCACCGACTACTCACCCGAGCTGGCCGACCACCTCGGCGTGCTCTACCTGCTCGTCAACGAGCGCCACGAGAAGCTCAAGTTCGAGGACCCGCGCACCGAGCCGCCCGTCCTGACGCTGCGCCGCTACCTGGAGCGCGAGGTCTGGGGCAAGCCGGTCGAGCTGGCCACCGACGCCACCGGCGACCCGTGCGCGCTCAGCAACGGCAAGGAATTCTACGTCTTCTACCCCACCGCGGAGGGCGTCGCCTACCGCTGGGGCGCGCCCGGCCGCCTCTCCACGCCGCGGCTGATCCCCTACACCCAGGGCGCCTATGTCCGCGCGGCCAGCTTCCACGGGCTGGTCTGGCTCTTCCTCTACTACGGCGAGGACAAGACCATCCGCTACCGCTCGGTGGACGGCGACCAGCTCGGCTCGGACCATGATCTCGGCATCCTCAGCACCATCCCGCCGGGCGCCGCGACCGACACCATCCACGATCAGCTCCTGCTCTCCACCGCCGGCCTGCAGGGCAAGTGGAAGTACCGCTGGCAGGTCCAACGCTGCGACTGGGACGCCGCCACGGCCGGGTTCAAGCCCCACGCGACCGAGTGGGTCGGCGGCGACAAGGTGGAGTGGCGGGGCAACCTGCGTACGCTGCTGATCTTCGACGCCCGGCCCGAGATGGGCAAGGACGGACGGATCTACTACATCGGCCGCGGCGAGAACGCCAAGCCGGACGACGCGGGCTGCTTCTTCACCGCCAAGACCGTGTCCTACAAGGACTTCAACGACGGTTGGATGCTGAACCTGGTCTACGACGAGTGGAGCCAGAGCCGGCGCTCGGTGGCCGCTTGCTGGCACGCGGACAACTACGTCCGCGCCTATGCCGCCGGGAGCGGCAGCGCCGACAGCGACGGGGCGATCCACGTGGACTACAACGGGCTGGGCATCGGCCACGTGGACATGGGCGACTTCGACGACATCTCCCTGATGGCCAACTACGGCATCGCCCGCTCCATCACCACCTTCGCCCGCATGCCGCCGCCACGCAAAGGCGCGAACCCCTGATCACTTCCGCTGCCAGCGATCTTTCGGCTCCATCACGCCACGCGGGCCGTCGCCGTCGAGCCACTGCCTTGCCGCGTCGTCGCCCCGGAGCACGGCGGCCCAGTAGGCCGTGGAGAGCGCCTGGATCACGCGGTGGTGGTTCGGGTTGCGTGGCGCCCTGTCGCCCGGCAGCGCGCGGTCGGTGAAGACCGAGTGCTCCGCGCCGTCCAGCACCAGCTCGTACTTCCCGCACTCCGGCAGTGCCGGGAAGACCGCCAGGCGGGAGGCTACGTCCTGGTCGCCGATGGGCGCGGTGTCCTTGGTGCCGGTCATCAGCATCCAGGGGATCTTCACCTGGCCGAAGGAGGCCTTCGGATCGGACCGGTAGCGCGGGCCGCTGGGGCTGAAGACGATGGCGGCCTTGATCCGCGGGTCGGTGTAGCGCGCGCCGAGCCGGCCGAAGGACTGCCCGCTGACCGCCTGCGTGGTGACGCCGCCGAACGAATGGCCGGACATGCCGACGTGCTCCATGTTCATCCGCCCATGCAGAGGATGCGCCGCGTCGCGGTTCCACACGACAAGCTGGTCTAGCACTGCGGGCACGTCTTTGACCCGCAGCATGAAGTTCTGCGCGGAAGCGGCGCGCTTCATCGCCGGCATGACCTCCGCGGGCGGCAGGCCCCGCCAGACGGAGTCGTCGCTGCCGGGGTGTTGCAGGAAGACGGCGACGTAGCCGCGCGCGGCCCAGTGCTCGCCGAGGAACACCGAGCCCTCCTTGGTGCCGCCGAGGCCGTGGCTGAAGAGGACGACGGGCTGCGGGTCGGCGCCGGCGGGCAGGTAGACGCGGAGCGGGATGTCGCGGTTGCGCTTCGCGTCGTGGACGGTGAAGTCGGTGTGGGTGACGGCCAGACCCGGCGGGAGGGCGAGGGGGTCGTAGGCGGTGAGGGCCGTCAGCAGGAGGGTAAGCAGCGGGTGCATCGGCGGGCTCCGGTACTCCACCATTTGTCGATGTGGACGCCGTGGCGGCTACACCGGCGCTGGGCCGCGATCACGGTAGGTACACTACACGGTCCGCGAACTCGCTGGACTGCCCCAGCTCCGCGATGATGGCCAAACCCTCACGCACCGCTGGCCGGCCTGCTGCCGACGGTGGGCTTCCGCCAGCATGTGCTTGTCGTGAGACAGAAGAACGCGGCCCAACTCGGTGGCACGATCCATGACGGTCGGGTCGGGCCTCTGATCGTAACCATCCTGCTGAGCCATGAGCACGTCCGCGCCGTGCCGCCGAAGCAGCGCGATCAGGTTGGACGAGAAGTCGTGGTCCGCGTAGAAGGCGAGACCCCTGTCGGCTGATGAAGCCACGGCCCATGTCCCCAGAGACTGTTAGCCGGCCGGCGAGGAGTGCCGGGGCGGCCATCGCCCCTCCCGCCGCATCCGTTCGAAGAATGGCGAAAGTGGCGCCGCAGCCCGGCATTCAGCGCCAAACCTGTCTTCCTCGGCGATCTCGGCGTCAATCTCGGATTGGTGAGTGTAGTAGTACGCCAGCGCCGCATGGATGTGTGCCAGCGAGAGATGCTCGTGATCCTGCGCGATCTGCTCCGCGTCCCACCCGAACGCAAGCTTGTCGATCACCACCACGCTCACCTTGGTGCCCGTGTCCATGATCCAAGCCACACCGTCCTCATCCACCTCGATCAGGTTGATGGTCACCGGTGTCATCGCTGCCCTCCGGGAGACTGCTCCGAACTCATTATACCACCTGCCGGGGAGCCCCTACCGCGCCACCCGCCACCGCTCCGGACACTCACCCTTCTTCCACCACCCCGCCATCTCCCGCGTCACCCCCATGTAGAAATCCGGCCGGTCCCCCCACCGGTCCAGCAACTCGCCCGCCGCGTTGCGGAAGTCCTTGGGCTCGCTATACGAGATCGCGCAGCCCTCGTCGTTGTTGTTCCAGCTCTCGATGATCACCAATCGCCGCCTGAAGCTCTCCGGGTCGGCCAGCACCTTGTGCCAGCACTGGACGTAGCGGTACACGTCCGCGCCGTACTCCGGGCTGTAGTGCGGCGTGACCACCTTCTCGCCCGTCTGCCGCGGGCACCAGTGGCCCGGGCCGAGGGCGATTGCCTTCGGGTACACCTGCGGCCCCGCCATGCCGCCCCACCAAGCCACGTCGTAGTCCACCACGCCGGCCTCCGACGTGATCGCCACCCGGCCCCCAGCCGGCTGGTCGCTGCTCCACCCGCCCACGCAGTCCGGACCATAGACGTGCTGGTTCACCCCGAGGTACGGCTCCACGCCGAACGTCGCCCGGCACAGCCGGCGCAACTCCTGGAAGGTCCACGCATCCCACTTCTTCAGCCCCGCGCCCACCCAGGTCGGGAACCAGTGGTGCACCACCGGCCGGGCCTCGCCGCCCGCCATCACCCGTGCCAGCGCTCGCACCGGCAGTCTGGCGGGGTAGCCGGGCTCGCCGTAGAACTGGCGCAGGAACGCTCGCATCGGCTCCCACAGCTCGGCCACGCCGTCGGCCGACGCCTGCGGCGCGTCGCCGTCCTTGCCGGGGTACCAGGCGAACGGCGTCTCGAGGAGCATCGCGAACGGCAGCGGCTGCTCGCCGCGGCGGTCCAGCTCGAGCCACGCCCGCGCCAGCAAGTCGAAGCACGGCTGCGGCGTCAGGTCGGCGTTGAACACCAGGGAGTGCCAGTCGTCGAGGAGGACGAAGTCGATCCCGCTCCACTTCATCGCCCGCCACTCGGCCATCAGCCACGGCACCAGGCGGTCGGGATGGTGGTAGGTCGCCGGCCAGCCGCTGGTGTCGGGGATGGCGCCGCCGGGCCACTTGTCCGCGGAGTCCAGCCCGAAGAGGCTTGCCCGCGGGTCGGTGGGCGCCGGGAAGATGGCCTTCCACGTGCCCGACATGCCGAGCTGCCCGCCCGAGGTGACCGCCTGGTCGTCCCACGGCCCGCGCCAGAAGAAGTAGGTGGCGAGGAGCCGCTCGGCCTCGCCGAAGGCGCCGTCCGCGGCGCCGGCCGGCGGGACGGCCACTACCAGCCCCACGCCAACCGCGCCGATCAACCCGAGCATCGTCCGCATGACTGACTCCGGCGGGTGGGTTGGCCGGCACGCCACCGTCGCCTCCCGCGCCGGACACCTCACCCCGGCGCGCCGCGCCATCCCTCTCCGCATGCGGAGAGGGGACGGGGGTGAGGTTGGCGAAGCCGACGAGAGCAGCCGCAAGCCAGCCCGAAGGAGCCGCGTTTTGATCACCGGCCTGGCCGCCCTCTCCGTTACCGCCGCCGGCGACACGTTGCCCGTGGTCGACATCTCCGCCGACACCCGCCGCCACGTCGTCATCGCGCAGGGCACCGCGGACGTGTACCAAGGGCACCCCACCACGCTGCTGATGCCGGACGGGCACACCCTGTTCTGCGTCTGGTGCGTCACGCACGGCGGCCCCTGCGGGCCGATGGCGCGCAGACGACCGCATGCCGATGGCCTTCCGCCAGCACTCCAACTGCCCCAGCATCTACCGCCTGCTCGACCCGCAAGGCAACGAGCGGATCTGGGTGTTCTCGGCCCAGCCGAACATCGCGCGCATCGTCAGCGAGGACGGCGGCGGGACGTGGCGGGAGATGCCTTCGCTGGGCTTCCCGTGCGTGATGGCGTTCTCGTCCATCGTGCGGCTCCGCGACGGCAGCTACCTCGGCCTCTATCACCGCGGGCCCGACGGCCACGACCGCAGCCCGCTCGAGGTGTTGCAGACGCGCACGGCGGACGGCGGCGTGACCTGGTCCGCGCCCGTTGTGGTGGCCAGCGTGGAGGGCAAGGACCCGTGCGAGCCGTACGCCTTTCGCTCGCCGGCCGGCGACCTGACCGGCGACCGTCACCAGGGCGTGATGCTCCCCGACGGGCGGCTGGTGATCGCCTTCCGGGATCAGGCGCCCGGCAGCCCGACCCGCGGGCACTTCGTGGCCTGGGTCGGCGGCTACGACGACATCCGCAACGGCCGGCCGGGGCAGTACCGGATCAAGCTGCTCCACAGCTATGCGGAGAACGTGGGCGATTGCGGTTACCCGGGTATCGAGCTGTTGCCCGATGGGACGATCGTGGCCACCACCTACCTCAAGTACCGGCGCGGTCCAGAGAAGCACTCGGTGGTGAGCACGCGGTTCACGGTCGCCGAGACGGACGCCCTGTGGCGCGGGCAGGGGTAGGGTCCGCTCTTGCGGACGCGTTCTCGCCCGGCTGCCCGCCCGCTCACCGCGAGAAGCCGACGCGCAGCCCCACCCCACGCGGCTCGCCGGCGAACCGCAGCAAGGCCGTCTCGCCCTGCGGCTCCACCCTTACCGCCACGGGCTTGCCGGCGGCGTCCTGCGCCCAGACCTGGATCGTCCGCCCGCCCGTCACGACCCGCAGCACCGCCGGCGTGCCGCTCGGCCCGGACGCCACCAGCTTCAGCTCCGAGCCGCTCTCGGCCGACCACTCCAGGCACGCCGAGCTCGCTGCCACGCGCGGCGCCCTGCCTGCCGGCGGCAGGTGCTTGAGGATCAGCAGCTCATCGGGCGGCACGGTCCCGGCCGCGCGAATCGCCAAATCCGGGGTCATCAGGTTGACCGTCGGCTCAGACAGCCCGGCCGGCTTGTCCAGCGTGCGGATCACCTCGTACGGCCCGCGCCGGATGCGGAGGAAGCCAGGCTCCTCGTACGTCAGGCCGGCGCCCTTCGCCGCGTGCGCCACCAAAGCCCGCAGCATCTGGTCGCCCGTCGGCGACTTGGCGAACAGGGCCGGCGACAGGCCGCACACGGTCACCGTGCCGCGGCCGACTCTGGCCTCGCTGATCACCGCGCCGTTGGGATGGGTGAGCACCGGCGTGGCTCCCAGGTTGGGGTACGCCAGCCCTTGCAGCGCACCGCCCAGCCGCCACCCGCCCGCCTGCTGCGCCCGCCGCCACCAGTCGGCGGCCGGCCGCAGCGCGTCGCCGGACGAGACCGGAGCCGGCGCCACGCTGACGCAGTACTGGTTGCCCAGGTGGAGCTCCACCGCCGCCTGCGTGCCGGGGTCGAACCGCAGCTCGTAGACCAGCACGTTGCCGCCATCCACGAAGCGCCCGCCGCTGAGCCCGCTGCCGGTGTCGCTGTGGATCAGCTCGGCCTCCTCGGAGGTGCCGGGCTGGATCACCACGTCGAGCGGCTTGCCGCCGCGGGTCCCGACCAGGCGCAGGCTGGAGAGGTACGGCCCCCACCCGTCGGACTTGAGCGTGTCCTCGAGCCGGACGAACACCGCGCCGGTGGCCCGCGCCGCGGCGGTCAGGTCCACGCGCACCACCCGGCGGTTCTCCAGTGTGTGCCCCGTGTAGTCGGTCGTCGCGGCTTCGGTGAAGGGCGCTTCGGCGGGGCCCGGCTGAATGCTCTGCGCCCCCGCCGGGTTGAGTCCCAGCGCGCGCAGCAGGTACTCCTGGGGCGAGGCGCAGCCGCGCTGCTTCCACCACATGCCCAGGTTGTTGTAGGGGTCGGCGCCGCCGCAGACGATCAGCGCGCCCCCTTTCCTGACCCAGTCCACCAGCCCGTCCACGTTGCGCTGATGAGGCGGCTTCAGGGCGTCGAACGAGGCCAGCAATACGCGGTACGGCGCCAGGTAGCCGGCCTCGCCCACGCGGTCGAGGTGGGCCAGCTCCACCGGGATGCCCTGCATCAGCAGGGGCAGCGTAAGCCCGTAGACCGCGTCGAAGTCCGAGGTGAACGGCTCCTGGCGCTGCCACATCGCGGTGTCCGAGATGAAGCTCGCGACGCCCCGCGGCCCGGACGGCCCCGCTGGTTGGCGGTGGCTCTGCACGTCGGCCAGCGCGTTGACCACGGTGCAGATCACCGTAGCGAACTCGGGCGGGACGCGGCCGAAGATGCGGGTTGGCCAGGGCATCACCTCGTAGAGGTCGGTCTGCGGGAACATGAGCGCCGCGCCCAGGGTGGCCTGGTAGTTGCGGAAGTAGTCGGCCATCGGGCGGTCCGGGTTGTCTTCCACCGGGTCCATCAGTAGCCACAGCGGCAGGTTGCGGCCCCTCACCAGGTTCACGCAGGAGCTGTACTCCAGGAACGCGTTCTCGAAGGTCCGCTCCTTGCGGAGCCCCTGGTGGTTGACCGCGGTACGCGCCGTGCCGGTCCACACCTGCGCCACGACGTGGTCGATCTTGAGCTGTTCGAGGGCCTCCTCGTGCGGGAACATGATGCCC
Organism: Armatimonadota bacterium; assembly: GCA_016183835.1. Lineage (GTDB taxonomy): Bacteria > Armatimonadota > UBA10988 > UBA10988 > UBA10988 > JACPDV01. The sequence continues at coordinate 5,154 of JACPDV010000016.1, read as the reverse complement.
CAGGCGGCGTAGTTGAGCGGGCTGTGGCAGAGGAGGAAGGCGGGAGCGCGGGGCTTGACGCTGCGCGCGCCGTCGTAGCAGGCGCGGAGCAGCTCCACCTCGAGGTGCCCCATCAGCCGTTGGCAGTCCACGCGGGCCTGGACGGAGGTGTGCGGCTCCACCCAGGGGCGGTGGTAGAAGGCCTCGAACTCGGCGCGGAAGGCCGGGCTGTAGCCGCCGCTGCCGATGAACTCCGGCTCCTCCGGCGCCGCCCCGTCGGCGCCGTGCTCGAAGGCCCGCCGGAAGCGCTCGCGCAGGACGCGGCGGCGGTCTGCGGTGGGCACCATGTAGTAGCTGCCCGGGCCGCAGTCGAGCGGGTGCCCCGCGCGGTCCTGCTGCACCGAGCCCGGATGCTGCTCGACGTAGGCCGGTCCGTCGCGAAACCCGGTCATGAAGTAGCTGACATAGCCCATGCGCTGCCAACTGCGGATGGCGTCGGCGTCCTCGTTGACGACCAGCACCGAGCCGGTCTTGAGGTCGTTGTCGGGGCGGTACGGCGTGGGCGTCTGGAAGCAGGTGGTGTTGCGCCGGCTGCGGAGCGCCGACCGCGCTCGGCGGGGAATCTCCAGGAAGCGCTCCAGGCTGTCGGCCAGGCCATCGCCGTCGGCGTCCGCGGGCAGACCGCGCGGCCCGCTCACCGCCACCTCGTCGAGCGGCCCGGGAGGCGGGAGCAACTCGGCCAGGTTGCCCGTGACGCCGCCGCGGAACAGCCCCACGCGGCCCAGCAGCACGGTGCCGCGCGACCAGAGCTGGAGCGAGAAGTCGGCGGCGTCGGTGTTCTCGGGCACCGTCACCGTGCCCGCGCAGCAGGACCACTCCCGCGCATCGGGCGGCACCGGCGGGCCGGTCTGGCCGCGGAACCCGCCGCCCTGGAAGAAGCGCACGTAGACCCGGCCGCCGTCGGCCGCCACGCCGGCGGACCGGACCCAGGCGGCGACGGTGAGCACGTCGCCCGGCGTGACCGCCACCCGGCTGCTGGTGGCGCCGGCCCAGTCATGCCCGGTGCCGGTCAGGCGCACGGCGCAATGCTCCGGCTCCCGGCGGTCGCAGACCCAGGCGGCCAGGTTGCCCTCACTGCGGTTGAGGGACCAGCCGTCCGGCTCGAACAGCCCGGTGGCGAAGTCGGGATTGGGCAGCAGATTGGACGGCGCCGCCAGCGCCAGCAGGAGCAGTGAACACACGGTGGATCTCCCGCCGCGCCGGGCTCAGCTTGCCTTTCGGCGCGGCGTCAGCGCGCCGGAGTCGACCATCGACCGGAGCGCGTTGTCGGTCACGTCCAACGGTAGATCCACCCGTCCGCGGCGGCGGGACGACTCGAACGTGGCGAAGATGATCTCCGTGGCCAGGAGCGCGTTGGACGCATCCACGCGGCACTTGCGCCCTGTCCTGACGCAGTCCATCACGTCCCCCAGGCAGCGGTCCATGGGCGCCAGCGAGCCGCCCTCCGGTGCGGTCGGCACGGTCCACTCGGTCTCGTCATGCCGCCGGATCAGCGCGCCCACCGGATTGCGCCCGTCGGGGGTGGTCATCAGCAGCCCGTGCGCGCCGTTCGCGTACTCCAGGAAGAGGATGTGCTGGTTCTCGCAGTGCGCGCCGAAGTACAAGTTCTCGTCCCGGTAGTCGATCTGCGCCAGCACCCACTTGGCCCGCTGGTCGCCGTTGATCATGTTGATCTGGTCGAGCACGTGCGTGCCGACATCGAGCAGCACGCCGCGGCAGGCGTCGAACCGCAGCACCTGGCCGATCGCCCCGTCCGTGATCGCCTGCAGCGCCGCGTCGCTGTGCCAGCCGTAGCGGAGCTGGTGGTTGAAGGTGAGCTGCGTGCTGGCCTCGACCGCCGCCCGAGCCATGCGTTGCGCGCCGCCCCAGGTGTCGGCCATCGGCTTCTCGCAGTGCACGGCGCGCACGCCCGCGGCGCAGCAGTCGGTCACCATCGGCTCGTGCAGGTGCGGCCAGGTGCAGATGCTGACCACGTCGAGCTGCTCCTTGGCCAGCATCTCGCGGTAGTCCAGGTACACCTTGTCGATCCCGTAGTACGCGGCGAAGCCCTGGGCGTTCTCCTGAACGATGTCGCAGCAGGCCACCAGCTCGCAGCCCCCGGCCCCGCGATAGCCGTCGGCGTGGGTATAGGCCATGAAGAAGCCCGTCGTGTCAGCGCGCTCCTTCCGCCGTCCCGTGCCGATGAAGCCAACCCGAAAATCACTCATTGCACCTTCTCCTCACCAACCTCCGCGAACCTGTCAGCGTCCCGGCCCGGCGGCCCGTCGCGCATCGGCCAGCGGCGCTCCTCGCCAGCCCAGCGTCACCTCTCCCCGCGGCGACGCGGCGTCGCTCACCGCACTGCCGTAGCGCACCTGGTGCTCGCCCGTGGCCAGACGCAACCGGCCCGCCGGCTGGACCTCGGCCAGCACCTTCCCGTCGGGCTCGTAGTGCCGGCAGCGGCCGTCGTAGCCCAGCTCCACGTACTCGTCCGGCTGGAGCGTGACCGGGAACGTCAGCTTCTGCTCGCCCACCGAGAGCGCCGGCGAGACCAGTGGCAGGGACTTCTCCGCCAGCGCCTCGATGCGGCCGATCCAGCAGACGGCCTTGCCGCCCGCGGGCAGGCCGTTGAGGTACAGGTTCAGCTCGGTCGCCGCGTGGTAGACGAAGTGCGGCGTGTACATCAACGGCATGAAGTTGTACGGCCAGCGGTAGTCGTAGAAGCGGACGTCCTCGGGCTGGTCGAGCAGGTGGTGGATCCAGCCAGGCCGGTCGAGGGCGAGGTAGTGGTCGCGCAGGCCCGGGTCGCCGCCGGAGTGCTGGAGCTGCACGTTGAGGATCCCGCCCGGCGCTTCGGCCCGCACCCACACCGCCAGGCGGCGATGTTTCGTCAGGTTCGGCGCCGGCGCCAACGGCAGCGTCAGCTTGGCCCAATCTGAGCGCTTCGCGCCGCGGTTCTCGACCCGATAGCAGAAGCTCGCGCCGCCGTCAGGCGTCTTCTCATCCGACGGCTCGACCGACTGCACCAGCTCCGGCGCCGCGGTGCCGTCGGCCTTGAGCACGTCGCCCCGCGCGGGATCGGCCAAGACCAGGTTGCCCTCGGCCCCGGCGGGCGCCAGCGCGGTGCGGGCGCGGAGCCGGACGAACGGCGTCTGCTCGGCGTACGGGTTGGTACTGGCCCACTCGCGCTCATCGGGCCGGGTGGCATCCACCGCGCGCGGCGGGTCGTAGCTCACCGAGCGCAGATCCCAGCCGCCGTCGGCCGCCCGTTCCAGCGTATGCTCGGCCCGCGGCCGGACCAGCTCGGCCCGCGCCGCCGGGCTGAAGTAGCGGCGCCGCTTGAGGTCGTCGCAGGTGCGAATGATGTCGAGCATCTCGGGCATCCGCCCATTGGCCCACAGATGCCGCGCGTCGACGAGGATCGAGACCGGCGCCTCGAAGCCGAGCGCCTTGAGGCAGAGGAGCATCATCTCATCGGGGGTGACCGCGTCGGTCACCAGCGAGTGCGTGTGCGGCTGGAACCAGCCGACGTCACCGTCCAGCAGGTGGTCGGCCCAGCCGGCGGGAGCCGTGCCCTTGAACCGCAGCGTGTACTCGCGCCGGCCGAAGTAGATCGGGTCGAAATGCGGCGCGCCGCGGGTCAGCACGTGCCACGGGAGGTGCGAGTAGGGCGCGTTGCCGCCGATGAACACCGGCTTCCTCAGGCGCGCCTGCACACCCAACGCGAACCGCCCCTGGTTGCGCCACGCCGGCGGCTGCTTGAGAAGCTCCTCGCCGGCGTCGAAGTAGGACATATCGGCGCCGGTGGCGTTGAACACGCGCGCCATGTTGTCGCAGATCTCGTCGATCAGGGTGGAGTTGACGTCGGGGCAGTAGACCGTGCTGGCCACCGCCTCGCGCCAGCAGTTGACCAGGTGGCCCACCGGCGTCGCGGCCGGATGGGCGCCGATGGTGGTGCCGTGAAGACCGCGCAGGCACCCGCCGAAGCCGTTCGCCGTGTGCGCGGTGTAGCGGATGATCTCGCCCTCGACGTACAGGTCGCCGAGCGGTGGCCAGTCAGCCACCGGTCCGGTCACCGCCACCTCGGTGGCCGTCGCGTCCAGCGCCGTCGACAAGGCGGCGCGGCGGTCCTGTAGCAGCCGCGGATCGGCCTGCGGCACGATGTACGGGTCGTCCTTGCTGCCCCACCCGACCATCCCCGACATCACGTGCAGTCCGACCTGCAGCCCGGCGGCGTGGATCTTGTCGGCTACGCGGACCATATCCCTCAGCCCGCCGGGGAAGAGCGTGCGGTTCGGCTCGTAGGTGGGCGTCGAGTGCCACCAGTCCAGCTCGATGCAGCCGAAGCCTCCCTTCGCGAAGTCGATCACCTCGTCGATGTTGGCCGGGGTGATGCCGACGACCATGAGATAGGATTCGAGCCTGCGGGGGGCCCGCTTGATCCAGACGCCGTCGACCATCGGGTGCGGCAGGCCCTCGCCCAGCTCCACGGTCTCGATGCAGTCCAGCAGCCGCTGCTCCGGCTCCGGTACACCCGTGGGCACGCCCAGCACCGCCACCTTGGCGCCCACGAGGCCGTACTCCCGGTACGCTCGGGCCGTCAGCGGGCCGTGCGAGCCGCCGTCGGTGCGGTCGTTGCAGGCCAGCACGCAGGCGGCGAAGCGGTCGTCCCAGGCGGCGTTGACCATCGTGCTGCTGTGCTGGCCGCAGGTCACGGCAAGGTTGCACAACTGCAGCCAGTCCGGGTCGCCCGTGACCGCCGTCACCACCACGGTGAAGTAGCGCAAGTACACGTCGGCGCGCGCCGTGACCGTCATGCCGGAGTCGCCGAACGCGACCGTCAGGTCATGGCCGGCCACGGTCACCGCGGTCGAGTCCCAGCTCTTCCCACCGCGGCCGACCACCATGAAGGCTTGACCGGGCCGGTGACCGACTGGCCGGCCCTCGGCGACCTGTATGTCGAAGGCGAGATCATCCGCTACACCACGCTCGGCGCCAACGGCTTCAGCGGGTGCCAGCGCGGGCTGCACGGCACCACGATCAGCGCCCACCCGGCCGGGACGCCGGTGGGCCACCTGGTCAACTGCTGGCGCGAGGCGGTGGCCAGCACGGTCTACTGCCCCGACGTCAACTCCA
>JACPDV010000015.1 GCA_016183835.1 Armatimonadota bacterium | reverse complement strand
GGGTACCCCCTCCTTGCCAAGGAGGGGGCAGGGGGAGGTCCAGTGGAGGGCAGTGGAATCGAGCGCTTCGGCTTCGCCGGCGTCGGTCTGTGGCGCCGCCAGCCAGCGCCGACCCGGCAACGACCGCTGAGCAGGCACCCCGAGATGATGTCCGGCGTAGGGGCGACCCTTGTGGTCGCCCGTCCCCGTCGTTCGGGCCACGCGCCGGACCCGGACGGGCGACCACAAGGGTCGCCCCTACGCCCGCCGGACAACGTCTCCAGCACGCTGCTAGGGGCGACCGGCAGGTCGCCCGCAAAGCCGGGCCAGCGGCGGCCGTCCGGCGTTGGAGGCGGGCGGCGAGGACGGGCGACCTGCCGGTCGCCCCTACCCCGGCTGGGCGATGAGGGGGGCCAAGTCGTGGTGAGCCCGCCGCCGAGTGGGCCTCCCCCTGCCCCCTCCTTGGCAAGGAGGGGGTGGCCGAAGGCGCAATGCGGCGCGCGGCGCCGGCCAGGCGACAAGGCGAGCGGTCCACCGCCCTCACTCCAGTCCGCGCAGCTCGATGCGCTCGGTGATGCTTGACACCGCCGCCGAGACGTCCGCGTCGCGGGAGGCCAGGAGCTCGGTGATCTTGGTGCAGGCGTGCATCACCGTGGAGTGGTCGCGGTCGAAATGCACGCCGATGTCGTTGAACGAGATGCCCAGCACCTCTCTGCACAGGTACATCGCCACCTGCCGCGGCAGCGCCACCTCCTGCCGCCGGCTCTTGCCGACCAGCGCCTCGGGCTCCATGCCGTAGTGCTTCGCCACCGCGCGCTGGATCACCGCCGAGTCGACGCCCAGGTGCGGCTGCCCCAGCGTGTAGTCCTTGAGGCACTCGCGCGCCAGCTCCACGGTCACCTCTTCGTGCATCAGCGAGGCGCTGGCCACCACCTTGACCAGGGCACCTTCGAGCACGCGGATGCTGTCGCTGACCACCTGGGCGATGTACATCAGCACGTCGTCGGGCACCAGCAGCCGGTCCTCCGCGGCGCGCTTCTGCAGGATCGCCACGCGGGTCTCGATGTCGGGCGGCTTGATGTCGGTCACCAGCCCCCACTCGAAGCGGCTGCGCAGGCGGTCGTCGATCAGGAGGTCCTTCGGCGCGCGGTCACTTGTCACGACAATCTGCTTGTTGGTCTCGTAAAGCGCGTTGAAGGTGTGAAAGAACTCGGGCTCGGTGCGCGTCCGCTCGCGGCTGGCGATGAACTGGAAGTCGTCCACGAGCCACACGTCGACGCTGCGGTAGCGGCGGCGGAACTCGGCGGTGCGATCCTCGCGGATGGAGCTGACGAAATGGTAGAGGAACGTCTCGCCCTGCACGTAGACGACGTTCAACTCGGGGTGGAGTTGGCGCACCAGGTGGCCGATGGCCTGCATCAAGTGGGTCTTGCCGAGCCCCACGCCGCCGTACAGGAAGAGCGGATTGTAGGACTTGGCGGGCGAGCGCGCCACCGCCTGCGCCGCGGCCTGGGGGAAGCGGTTGGAGGCGCCCACCACGAAGGAGTCGAAGGTGAACCGGGGGTTGAGCGGCGAGGCCGCGAAGTCCACCTCGCCCACCGGATCGACCTCGGCGAAGAGGCGCGCGGGAGCGGGCGGCGGCGGTGCGGCGAGCGGCCGCTCGCGGGCCACGCTGAACTCCACCTCGAGCGGCTCGCCGATGGCCTCGCTGAGCGCGCTGCGCAGCGCGCCGGCGTAGCGCAAGCTCATCAACTCCTGCACGAAGGGGTTGGGAACGGCGAGCTGCACCACACCGTTGTGGTAACCGGTGGGGCTGACGTCCCCGATCCACAGGTCGAAGGCGGGACCGCGCAGCTCCTGCCGGATCCCCGCCAACGCGCGATGCCAGGCACGGGCGAGGTCCGGAGATGCTTCGGCCATCGAGAGCCACCTCACCCCACGGCCGCGACGGACGCGCGGGCATAGGGTTATCCACAAAGTTATCCACGATCGTGGAAAAGTGACGCACAGCCGCCGGTGTGAGGAGTGACACGAACCGGCGACCCCGGGAGGCGGGCGACACTGGCGGGGAGTATAGCACGCGCTCCGGCCCGGGGCAATTGCGCCGGGCGACTCTTTCGGCGCGCGCAAAGGCGCCTGGGAAGCGGATGGAGAGGTTGAGGCCGAGCCGCGGGCAAGGCCCGGTAAGCCGCTTGAGGAGCGGGACTCCCGCGGGCTTCTTGCGGACTCATTGCAGATTTGTTGATTCTCGCGGGCCGAGGGCGGCTGGCGCGGGATGGCAGCCGCGACTCCCCAAACGCGGGTCCCGTGGTATACTGCACAGTCCCGGTGGGTGCGGCAGGCTAGGGCCGCAGGAGACGGGACGGCATGAAGCAGACTTACCAGCCCAAGAAGCGCCGGCGGAAGCGGCGGCATGGGTTCTTGCTGCGGATGAGCACCCGCACGGGGCGCGCGGTCCTGGCCCGGCGGCGGCGGAAGGGCCGGCAGCGGCTGGCCGTCTAGCGCGCATGGGACTGCCGCACCAGCTCCGGCTGCGCGGCGGGCGGCGGATCCGGCAGGTGATCCGCGACGGCCGCCGCTACCCCTGCCGGCTGGGGCTGCTGTTCGTGCTGGGCGCCGAGGGGCTGGGCGGGGCGCGGCTGTGCCTGGGCTTCCCGCGTGCGCTGGGCACCGCGGTGGTGCGCAATCGCGCCCGGCGCCGGCTGCAGGAGGCCTTCCGGGCGCTGGCGCCGCGGGTCCGCGGGGCGTGGGATCTGGTCTTGCGCGCGCGGCAGGGCGCGGTCCAGGTGGCGGGCGACGAGCTGGCGGGAGCGCTCCTCGAGGTGCTCGCTCGCGCCGGCGTCGTGGAGTGACCGGTCATGTGCGAATGCGGCCCGGGCGGCACCGCCCAGCCTTCCCCTGCCCGACCGGGGTGGGGCGCCGGCGCCGTGTGTGCCATGATCCGGTTCTACAAGCGCCGCCTCTCCCCCTGGCTCCCGCCCACGTGCCGTTACGAACCGACCTGCTCGATGTACATTTACGAACCGACCTGCTCGATGTACATGCTGGAGGCGGTCCAGCGCCACGGCCTGTGGCGCGGCCTCTGGCTCGGTCTGAAGCGCATCGGGCGGTGCAACCCGTTCTTTCCCGGAGGCCATGACCCCGTGCCCTGACCCGCGGCACCGAGGATACTCGTGAAGTCCAAGCGATCATCGTTCCTGATGGTGTACATGGTGGCGCTGTGCGGCCTGCTGTTCTTCCAGATGAACCAGCAGAAGGCGGCCCTCCAGCGCCAGGAGCAAGAGAAGGCCGCGGCCGCCGCCAAGGCGGCCGGGCCCGTCAAGCCGGCCCCCAAGCCCGTCCCGCTCGTCCGCACGGCCGCCGACCCCGTGTTCTTCGACGACCTCCTGCTCAGCGACCCGGCCCTCGCCGGCAAGGACCCCGCCGTCCAGCGCGACGCCCTCCGGCAACGGCTCAACACCTTGCCCAAGGGCGCCGACGCCGCCGAGCGCAAGGCCAACGACATCCAGGCCGCCCGCCTGCACCTGACCATCGGCTACCTCTACGACCGCCGCCTCTCGGCCACCGACCCCGAAGCCCTCAAGGAGGGCGCCGGCGAGTACGCCCTCGTCGGCCGCTCCGTCGGCCACTACAAGTACGCCGGCCAGGCCCACCTCCGGGCCGCCGAGATCTACCTCGCCATCGCCGCCCGCAGCGCCACCGCGCAGAAGCCCCTCGGCGACCCGGCGTACGTCAAGAAGGCCCGCCGCGAGCTCGACGCCCTGTCGATGGCCTTCTTCAAGCTCCAGCACCAGCGCGACGCGATCCCCCTCGAGATCTGGCACAAGGAGGGGGCCAGGTGGGTCCCCGTGGCCGACCCCTACGGCTGCGTGCTGCAGCGCATCGACGACATCACCAACCGGCAGTTCGTCTACCGCATGATCGACTTCCTGGTCCACGCCACGGGCAACTTCCCCGGCTGGAGCCAGGCCCTGGCGCTGCTGCTCCTGGCCATCTTCCTCAAGCTCCTGACCATGCCGCTGAGCCGCAAGAGCTACCGCAGCATGGCCGAGATGCAGAAGCTCCAGCCGCACATGCAGGAGCTCCAGAAGCGCCTCAAGGACAACCCGCAGAAGCTCAACGAAGAGATGATGAAGCTCTACCGGGAGCATGGCGTCAACCCGCTGGCCGGGTGCCTGCCCATGTTCATCCAGATCCCGGTGTTCATCTTCGTCTACCAGGGCGTGCGCGCCTACACCTGGCATTTCCACAACGTGCCGCTGCTCTGGGTCAAGTCCCTGGCAGGCCCCGACCTGCCCCTCCTGCTGGTCTACGGCGCCAGCATGTTCGTCACCCAGAAGCTGACCATGAAGGCCCAGCCGCCGTCCGCCGACCCCAACCAGCAACAGATGCAGCGCACCATGGGCTACCTGATGCCCGTGATGTTCACCTACATGATGTACCAATGGGGCCTGCCGTCGGCGTTCTATCTTTACTGGCTGTCGTTCAACATCCTGAGCACCACGGAGCAGGTGCTGACCACGCGGAAGATGGCCGAGCGGGCGGCGGCGGCGCCGGTGGAGCCGGTGGCGCTCTCGGCGGGCCGCGAGACGGTGGCCGGCGAGGCGGCGCGCCGGGCGGGGCGGGTGAGTGCCGGGAAGAAGCGCCGGCGAGGAGGCAAGGCACGGTGAGAGAGATCCGGGTACACGCCGAATCCGGCGACGAGGCGCGGGGCGAGGGAGCGGCGGCCCTGGGTGTGCCGCCCGAATGGGTGGAAGTCGAGATCCTCGACGCCGACGAGCTGGGCGTCACGGCCCGGGTCTACGTGCCCGAGGAGCCGCCGGCGGTGCCGGCCGCCGAGGCGGCCGCCGAGGGCGACGCCGACGTGGCGGCCCGGGCGCGCGAGCACCTGGCGACGATCCTCGAGCTGATGGGCGTGGACGCCGCGGTGGAGCTGGGCGACTCCGCCGAGGACGAGGTCCTGCTCAACATCGAGGGCGACGACCTGGGGATGGTGATCGGCAGCTTCGGCCAGACGCTCAACGCGCTGCAACTGGTGATCAACGTGATGGTCAGCGAGCGCGGCCGGCGGCACCGGATCACCCTCGACGCCGGGGGCTACCGCGAGCGGCGCCGCGTCAAGCTCGAAGAGACCGCCTTCGAGCACGCGCGGCGGTGCAAAGAGGAGCGGCGGCCGGTGATCCTCGAGGGTCTGCGGCCGGCCGAGCGGCGGATCATCCACACCGCGCTGCAGAACGATCCCGACGTGACCACGTTCAGCGAGGGCGAGGAGCCCCACCGGCGCCTGATCATCTCGCCCCGGCCGGCGAGTCACTGAGAGGGCGCCCTGTGACCTTGGTCCGGCCCCCTCTCCCGCCGGGAGAGGGCGGGGGTGAGGGTCCGTGCGGGTGACCCTTCCGCTTCCCATGGCCCTCACCCCCACCCTCTCCCGGCGGGAGAGGGGGCCGGATCCGGACTCTTCCGCGTTGCCTGCTTCGTCGCGGCGTGGCCCTCGGTTCCGTGGTACACTCCCCCCCGACGGTGGGAGGAGACCATGCGCTACGAGATTCACGGCACCGTCCTGCAGATGCTGGACGTCCACCTGAACGCCGGCGAGGCGGTCTACACCGAATCCGGCGGGATGGC
>JACPDV010000575.1:1713-4305 GCA_016183835.1 Armatimonadota bacterium | reverse complement strand
GAAGTTGCTGGCGTAGGCAGGGCCGTCTGGGATGGGGTATACTCACCAGCGGAGACAGTCCCCGTGGCGTCGTTGGCAGAGCGGATCGGCGAGATGCGCCGCGCTCCGGGCCGCGTCCGATTCGACGAGTTCACGGTCGTGGTGCGGGCGCTCGGTTGGGTTGAGGTCAGAAGCAGAGGCAGCCACTACCGCTACCGGTCTGCGGACGGCCATGCAGCGATGACCGTCGTTCGGCCGCACGGCGACCGCGACTACTGCTCCGTGCGCGCTGTCCGCGAGTTGTTGCGGTGGGTTGACGACACTGGAGCGCTCGATGACTGAACAAGAGATCCACCGGCTGGCGCGAGGCTACGAAGTCTCCATTGTGCCCGACCCGGATGAGGTCTACATCGCTCTCATCCCGCTGTTCCCGGACGTCTACACGAATGGGAAGACGCCCGAAGAGGCGCTGGCGCACGCGTACGAGGCGATTGAGCTCACCATCGAGGATATGATCGCGCACGGGGAGCCCCTCCCGCCGACGCGCGTTGCTGTCTAGACCCGGAGCCGTACCATGCAACCGACCTTCCGTGACCGCCCGGCGCTGACGTTCCTCGGCATCCAGCGCCGCATCAACCACAACACCGTCGACTGGGGCGCGCTGTGGGAGCAGGAGTACCTGCCGCGCCTGCCCGAGATCCTGCCGTTCGCCACCGAGGACGCGTGCCACGGCCTCTACTACTCGACCGATGATCCGCAGCTCCTCGACTTCATCGCCGGCCGGCCGGTGAGCGGCGTGGGGGAGGCGCCCGAGGGGATGGTCCTGCGCGACCTGCCCGCCGCCCATGAGGCCGTCTTCGAGTGCGGCATGGGCGAGATCGGCCCCACCTGGGACTACGTCATGGGCCAGTGGCTCCCGGCCTCGGAGTATGCGCACGATGAGGCCGCGCCGTGCTACGAGCGCTTCGCACCGGGCTGCCACGAGGGGACCGTGCCGGTGACCATCCATGTGCCGGTGAGGAGGAAGTAGCCCGCCCCGCAGGCAAACCGCCCCGCATGAACACCGTCGCCGTGGCCCTCGCCCTGCTCGCCGCGCCGCCCGACCGCATCACCGTCCACCCCGCCGACACCGGCGTCGCGATGTGCAATCCGGACATGGGCTGGGTCTTCCACTACTACGACAACGTCCCCACCAACTACGGCTCCCGGCTCGAACCCTCCGACACCCTCCCCGACTTCCCCGGCCTCACCGGCGTCTACCTCCGCATCCCGTGGAGCTATCTCGAGCCGGAGGAGGGGCAGTTCAACTGGGCCACCGTGGACGGGCCCGCGCAGCGCTGGATCGCCGCCGGCAAGCAGGTCGCCTTTCGCTTCTCCTGTGCCGAGAGCTGGATGCGCTGGGCCACCCCCGAGTGGGTGATGAAGGCCGGCGCCAAGGGCTTCAACTTCACGCCCGGCAAGGGCGTGGTGGAGGACGGCCCGTTCTGGGAGCCGGACTACGACGATCCGGTGTTCCTCGACAAGCTCGACCACTTCCTCGCTGCCTGCGCCGCGCGCTACGACGGCGACCCCTCCGTCGCCTTCTTCGACGTCGGCTCGTTCGGCGTGTGGGGCGAGGGGCACACCTACGCCAGCAGCGGCCGGCCCTGGTCCGCCGAAACCGTCGAGCGCCACATCGCCCTCCACCAGAAGCAATTCCACCACACGCTCCTCGCCGCCAACGACGACTTCTCGTCCCAAGGCCGTGGCGACGACGTGGTGAAGTGGGCCGCCGAGCAGGGGCTGGCGCTCCGCGACGACAGCATCCTCGTCCAGGCGCCGCCGAACGCCTACTTCCACGCCAACTTCGCCGACTGGTTCTGGCGCGACCAGCCGGTGATCCTCGAGAGCGAGCACTACGGCGGCTCCCGCGACCGCGGCTGCTGGGGCGACGGGCACTGGTACCTGCAAGCCGTGGAGGACTACCACGCGAGCTGGTGCAGCATCCACTGGTGGCCGCGCGAGTTCCTCACCGAATGCCGCGAGCTGATCGACCGCATGAACCTGCGCATGGGCTACCGGTTGCAGCTCGCCGAGGCGTCGTGGCCCGGCCGGCTGCGCGTCGGCGACGATTGGCACTTCGCCTCGACGTGGCGCAACGCCGGCGTGGCCCCGTGCTACCCGGGCGGCCGCGTCGCGGTCACCCTCAAGGACGCCAAGGGCGGCATTGTGAACGTCTTCGTGGTGCCCGGCTTCGACGCCCGCGCGCTGCCCACGGCTGCGCCCGGCCAGGCGCCGGCCCGGCCCGCCGAGGCCGACTTCACGCTGCCGTTCGACTTCCACGCCGGGACCTACGACGTGTTCGTCTCCGTGGGCGACGCGGTGGGCACGCCCAAGCTCGAGCTGCCGCTCGCGGACCACGACGGCGGCAAGCGATACCGGATCGGGCGGCTGGAGGTCACCGCCGACTATGCCGTATCCGCCGGCCCGCCCGCGCGCGCCGGCGACGGCTGGCGGCTGCCGCTCGCGTTCACCACCCACGGCCCGCTGCCCGGCGGGATCCGTCCGTTCGTGCATTTCGACGATGACCGCGGCAACATCGCCTTCCAGGCGGTGCCCGCGGACGGCTCCGAC
>JACPDV010000575.1:0-1658 GCA_016183835.1 Armatimonadota bacterium | reverse complement strand
TCCGACCTGGCGGCGCTGAGCAGCGATGGAACCAAGGCGGTCGCCTGCACGTTCTCGGTCCCCGAGGGCGCCCGCGGTAAGTCGTTCAGCGTGCGCGTCGGGCTCTGGATCCCGGCCCGCATCGGCCGGCCCGACGAACGGCTGATCCCCGACCGCGGACGGCTCGACCGGCGGGTGACCGTCGGCGTGGCGCGCATCTTGCCGGCAGGCGAGGTGACGATCGAGCCCGCGCCGCCGGAGTCCTAGATGGCTTGGCTACTGCTCCGGCTGCTCCTGGTGGCGTGCGTGGCGTGGTGGGTGGGCGCCGCGGTCACCCGTGCGCAGCTCCGCCGCCGCGCGGAAGAGCCGTCGGTGCCGGAGTCGTTCATCGGCTTCGTGGCGCCGGAGATGCACCGCTTGCCGGGCGCCGTGGTGGACCTCGGCGAGTTCGAGAACCGGGCCGAGGAGGAGCTGTGATGCCGCGTCCGTTCGCCCGCACGGCGGCGCCCTGTGCGCTCGCGATGTTGCTCTACTCCGCCTGCGCCGCCCAGGAGTCGGCCCCGGGTCGGCTCAGCCTCCTGCGCCATGTCGGCCGGCCGGAGGGCGTGGAGCTGACCAACCTGACCTACACACTGCTGCAGGAGAAGGTGCTCAAGGTCCACGCCGTGACCCTCGCGCCGACGCAAGGCGGGCTCGGCGAGCGGCGTTACGCCGGGTCGTTCACGGTGGGCACGGGGGCGCAGGGGAAGCCGTGGCTGTTTGAGGCGCCCGCCGAGCAGCGCACCGCCTCCGCCGCGCAGAAGGGCCCGCTCCAGGCCGAGGTGACCCTGAACGGCAAGGGCGACGGCTGGACCTGCGACGAGACCGCGCACTTCTCGGTGGGCTATCCCGCCGTCTGGCTCAAGCTCCGTGCGTCCGGCAGCGCCCTGCCGCTCCGCGGCGCGCTGATGGGCTGGGGCTGGGTGCCGGGCAGGACGCCGGAGAGCTGGTGGACACCGGGCGGACAGCGTGAGCGGCCGGCGGGCACGGAGCTGAAGCTGGCCGGCAAGGACTGTCCTGTGCTCGCCTGGAACGACGCCGCGCACGGCTGGAGCGGCGCGCTCGCCTTCACGACGCAGCCCAGCGAGGTCGTGATCAACGACGACGGGATCCGCTTCGACTACCCGGACGGCGTGGCCGAGGCCAACATGGCGTACCTGGTCTCGGTGCCCGGCGTCGCCGGCGGGTCGGCGCGGGCCGGGCTCGAGGCGCTGCCGGCGCCGCCGGCGAACTACCGCCTGGACTACGGCGCGGGCGCCCAAGGGCCGTGGGTGGAGTATGCCAACGACTCCGCCACCACCGGCACGCTCACCTTCGCCTCGCCGAAGGGCGCCTCGCTCCCGCTGGCCAGCGGGCTGGCCGGCCGACTCTGGCTCGGCGCCGCGCCGCGCGAGCGGGTGTCGCTCACCGAGCGACCCGGCTTCGACCAGCCCGTGCCCGAGCTGAAGCCGCTCCCGCCGCCGGTGCGCGACCGCGTGGCGGCGCTGGTGAAGGAGCTGATCGCCCGCCAGGAGCCGGACGGGCGCTACACCTACGGACAGGACCGCGGCTTCTGGGACGGCATCACCGCGACCATCCTCGCCCAGGCGCTGCCGCTCCTCCCCGACGCCGACCGCCCCGCCGCCACCGCCTCGGTGAAG
>JACPDV010000586.1 GCA_016183835.1 Armatimonadota bacterium | reverse complement strand
GTGACCGCGACGCTCGCCCTGCCGCCGCCTGCCAATCTGCCCGACTTCGACTGGGTCGCCATCGCGCCCCTCGGCGGGTTCGTGGTGGTGGACTACGCGAGCACCGAGACGGCGCGCTTCCGCGGCGTGGATGTCTACGACCGGGCGCTCAACTTCGTCTGGCAGAGGCCGCTCGGGGCCGGGCACAGCGCCCTGGGGCTCGATGCTGCGGGCAACGAAGTGCTGGTGATGGCGGTCTACGACCCCGACCGCAACGTCAACGACATCAAGTCCTACCGCCTCTCGGACGGGAGCGAGACGACGCTCCTGACGACCTCGGAGCTGTTCGACATGCACTTCTCCTGCCGCGCCTCCGACCGGCGGGGATGGTGCCTGGTGAGCACGTTCGATTTCCAGGGGCGGCTCACGGACAGCGCCGCCACGTGGCTGCCGTACGAAGACGAGGTCTTTGCGCTCAACCTGGACGGGAGCGGCACGACGCGGCGGCTCTGTCACCATCACAGCCGCCGCTACTCGCCGGCGACGCCGGATTCCGACACGAGCTGCTACTTCTCCGAGCCCCACGCCACGGCGAGCCGGACTGGGACGCGGGTGCTGTTCGGGAGCAACTGGCGGGACCAGGTTGCCGACTGCATGAGCGTGGATGCCTACGTGGTGGAGTGGCCGGCGGCGGGGAGGTGACGGGGCGAGCACGCTGGGTGGAGTCGGCCCCGTTACGCCGCGAGCAGGCCGTCGCCGAGCTCGCGGATCGACCGCTCGAGGATCTCCTCAGGATTGCCCGCAGCGACGAGGGCGGCGTTCGCGGCCGAGCGCCGCCAGAAGCTCCACACGGTGAAGCCGACGAGCCGGTCGGTGTCGACGCTGCGAATCGGGATGCGTCCGCGCTCGTCCTCGTCGTCGCCGTAGACCTCGTCTTCAACGGTGCCGAGGAGGCGAAGGTAGAGCACGTCACCGCTGACGTCGTAGTGGTAGCGGAGGACGCCGTTGTAGATGCCCTCGATGGTGTTCACGGACATCGCTGCTGTGCCTTTGCCGCGCGCAGAGACGGGAGCCCCTCGCTGTGCTCACTGCGCCTGGAGCAGTTTTCGCATCTCGATGAGAAGCTTCCTGAACGGCGTCGCATCGATCTGCGCCGCATCGCAAGCCTCCACCGCGAGGCGCAGGACCTCTGGCTTCTGCAGCTTGGTGCCGTTGCGTGTCTCGTCGAGCCACGCTGCGACGGTCTGCTCCAGACGCATGGGCTTGCCAGTCGGGCGTGCCGCATCCCAGGCGTCAAAGGCCGACTCGTCGTGGGCGCCGCTCGTATCACCGAGGTGCGTGGCCACGGCGGTCAGGTATGCAGACTTCGGCACGACCCCCTCAATGGCGAGACCCTTCGGCATGTATGTGATCGGGATGTCGGCCGGCACTCCTTGGTTCCTGACTTGGCAGCTTTTGTCGTCGTCCAGCAGCAACACCGGATTGCCACCCAGAGCTTGCACCACGCGGCACAGGCGCGCGTAGTTGTCACCGCGCGCATCCAGCGGCCTCGACTGGCCCAACAGTAAGTCGGCGTCAGCGAAGCCGGCGATGCCGGCGGCGGCGAGCTTGCGGATGATCGGCCCGAGACAGAGATGCTCGGTCGCGCCTTCGACGACGATGGTGACGGCGCCGTACAACAGCGAGTCAGTCGGCAGCAGACCGAGGTCGTCGCGCACAAACTGGTACCCATTGACATAGGGGCGCTCTACAACCACAGTCGTTGGCGCGGTGCCGTCCTTCGTTCTGCGCAGCAATCGTACCGATTCCGGTCGCCAGGGGTTCAGCATGCACGATGAGTGGGTGGCGTAGACCACCTGACGTGTGGGGTCGCTGGCGAGCTCCTCCAGGAAGCGTCGGAAAGCGTGCTGGGCATCGGGGTGCAGGGAGTGCTCCGGCTCATCAAGGAGGATCATGGCGTGCCCGTCGCCGAGGTCGGCATCGGCCAGGAGCGTCGCAACGGTCAAGAGCCTGCGGATGCCATCTCCCCTATAGCCCAGATCGGTCAGCGCATCTAGGCTGTCGGTAGCGTGCAATGCAAGCAGGCCGCTGGCTGGGTCCTGCGCTTCAAGCCGTAAGCGCAGAGGCACAGACGGTGGCAGCACGCGACCGAGGCTGTCCTCGAGCGTCTGATTGGCATTCCGGAGTGCTCTTGCCAGCTTCCCAGAGTCCCCCCGGAAGCGCTGGAGGTCGACTCCGGAGCCGAACGCGACTCGCATCAACACCTCATCGATGCCGTTCGGTCTCAGGAAGCTCACCGTACCGCCGAGCAGCACGCTAGGCTCCAGGCGAACGCACCGAGGAAGAGCGCTTGGTGCAAGGAGCGTGGTCGAGCCATCTTCCATCTTGACGGTCGAGACCCGTTCGCCGCGCAGCGGCGCCGAGACCTCGTACTTGACGGCGCCGGTTGGCAGGCCGCTGAAGTGCACGCTCGACGACTCGTCCATGCCGAACCACGCGTGGAACCCGTGTGCACCGCCGGCTTGTTCCACGGCACTCGGGTGCTCATCGACGTGAACGTTCGGGTCGGGCGGATGCTGGTCGAACTCCGCCTGTGGCCAGTAGGCGGCCTCGAGGATGCGGAGCAGCGAGCTCTTACCCGTGTCGTTCGCCCCTGTGAGCACCGTGACGTTGCGCTCGAATGACACGGGCTTCGCACCACAGAATGGGCCAAGCAAGTTTATCTGTAGATCGGTCAACCACATCGCAGGTTGCACTGCCCTCTGGGCCGCTCCGTTTCGTTGTGCCCATTACCGAACTGAGTCTACTTCCTCTGGCTCCACCCATGCAAGTGGCCAAGGCCATGCAGCCCGTGGACCTCCTAGGCGGGCCAGACGCTACTTTCGGATCCCCACCTCATCCACCCACACCCGCTCGCCGCGCGGCGCGACCTCCAGGTCGATCTGCCCCGCCTCCGCGTCCTCCCAGGTGAGCGTCTTGCCCACCCGCTGCCACTCCGCCCCGCTCGCCGAGCCCAGCTCCAGATACCGCCGCAGCCAGACCCCGGTCGGGCCGAACAGCGCGCACTTCACCTCCGCCGTGGCCCCCGGCTCCGTGCGTACCCAGGCCCAGATCTCCAGCTTCTCGCCCGGCTTCACGTCTACGTGCCAGAGGCTCTTCATCCCGCCCTCGTCCGGCGTGATCACCGCCGAGCGCCGGCCGGAGTGCGCCACCGTCTCGTCCAGCTTCGTGTCCACCTCAAAGAACGTCACCCAGCCCCAGCGCATCTCGAAGCCGGGGTTGTAGAGCAGGTTGCCGTCCTGCCCGGCGATGTCCGCCGCGGTCAGGATCGGGATCTCGTCGTAGACCGGCGCCGTGCGGCCGAGCGACTGCGGGGTCAGGTCGAGGTGGTGCGGGTTGGCCGGGCAGAAGGCGTCGCGCAGCGCGTCCAGGTAGCCGAAGCCGTACTGCACCGTGGGCTCCAGGTAGCTGCCCTCGCCGAACTCGTTCCAGCACTCGGCGATCACCGCTTGGAGCTTGGGGTTCACGTAGCGCTTGGCCGCCTCGCACATGCGGCGGAACTTCTCGGGCCGCGGGTCGGTGCGCACCATCGCCCGGTCGCCGTACCACGGGCGCGAATCCCAACCGGGTGAGACCGGGACGATGTAGGGCAGGATCCCCGGCTTCGTCGCCTCCTGCCAGAGGGTCTCGTAGCCGGTGACCATTGTGTCGTAGGGAGCTTCCTTTGCGCCGGGCGCGACGTTGACCCCGGCGTAGTTGTAGGCGGCGCAGGCGTTGAAGCCGGCCTGCTTCAGGGTCGCTTGGTCGCTGTGCTGCTCGGCCACCAGCAGGAGCGGTGAGCCGGCTTCGGCGGCGACCTTCGACCAGATCGCGGCGCAGCCTTCGACGCCGAAGCGCTTGATCAGCCGCTGGGGCTGCGAGACGAAGACCACCGGTGTGGCACGGGCATCCTGCCCGTGTCCGCTGGTCAGGCGGAGGTAGTTGGGCTGGCCGAAGTAATGGTCGCGGAGGGTGCGGGCGAGGAGGAGCATCTGCTCCTCGGTGTAGTCGGGCTCGCCGGTCTCCTCGTTGCACCAGAAGATGCAGAAGCGCATCCGGTCGCGGTACCGGGCGTGGAGGAAACCCCGTTCCAGCGCGGCGTTGTGCTCGTGGACGCGGCCGCTCTTGTAGTCGTAGTACCAGTCGAAGGCGAAGAAGTCGATGCCGTGCTCGACGGCCCACTTGATGTGCCAGTCGGACACCTCGGGCTCGCCGTCGCGATACCAGCCGAGGAGCGGGCAGGGGAACCCGGCCTCGGCCATCGGCGCCCAGCGGTGGGCGTTGAAGTGGCCGGGGAAGTAGTAGCAGCCGACCAGGAGCGGACTCTCCACGGGCCGCGGCTCGGGCACGGAATACGGCTCGGCGAGGCAGGCGGCGAGGAGAACGGCGAACGGGCACATGGCGCGGCCCCCGGGCGGGGCGAGTCTACGCGGGCGGCCGATGGGGCGTCAAGCGCGTGCCACCCGCACCGCCGTGACCTTGTACTGCGGGCATTTGGATTGCGGGTCGGTGTGCGGGCCGGTCAGCCGGTTCGCGTCGGTCTCGGCGAAGTGGAACGAGAGGAACAACGTGCCGGGATTCACCCGCTGCGTGAGGCCGACCGGCACGCAGGCGCGGCCCCAGCGGCTCTCCACCGTCACCCGCTCGCCGTCCTTCACCCGTAGGCGCTCGGCGTCGTCGGGGTGGATCTCGAGCAGATCGCGCGGCACCATCTCCCGCGCGGGCGAGCGGCCCGTCATGCCGCCGGCGTTGTAATGCGCCAACACTCGGCCGGTGATCAGGAGCCAGGGGTAGCCGTCCACGTCGTGCTCCGGATTGGGGTGGTGGGCGATGGTCACGAGCTGGCCGCGGCCGCGGAGGAAGCCGTCGGCGTGCACGGTGGCCGTGCCCGGGTGGCCGGCGGCCGGACAGGGCCACTGCAGCCCGTCCGGCCCCAGCCGGTCGAAGCTTACCCCGCCGAAGAGCCGCGGCGCCGCCAGGGCGACTTCGTCCATCACCTCGGCCGGCGAGCCGTACGACCACCCGGCGCCGAGCGCGTTGGCCACGTCGCGGGCGACCTCCCAGTCCATCCGCGCCTCGCCCGGCGGCGGTACGGTGGGGCGGACCCGCTGCACCCGCCGCTCGCCGTTGGTGAACGTGCCGTCCTGCTCCAGGTAGCCGCACGCGGGGAGCACGAGGTGCGCACGGCGGGCGGTCTCGGTGAGGAACAGGTCCTGCACCACGAGCAGCTCGAGCCGCTCCAGCGCGGCGATCACATGATCTGACTGCGGCTCGCTCTGGACCACGTCCTCGCCCTGGATCCAGAGACCACGAACCGTGCCCTGTTCCGCCGCGCGGAGCATCTCGACCGTGGTCAGCCCCGGCCGCTCCGGTGGAGGAGCGCCCCACAGCGCGGTCAGCCGTGCGCGCACGCCCTGGTCGCTGAGGGGCTGGTACCCCGTCACCTGGGTCGGCATGGCGCCCATATCCGCCGCGCCCTGCACGTTGTTCTGCCCGCGGAGCGGGAGCATCCCGGCGCCCGGCCGGCCGATGCTGCCGGTGAGCATGCCCAGGTTGCAGAGCGTCATCACCGAGGCCACGCCCTGGATCAGCTCGGACAGGCCGAGACCGTGGACGAACAGAGTTGGGCCGTGCAGCAGCCGCGCCGCCTTGTGGATCAGCGCCACCTCCACGCCGGCGATCGCCGCCTGCTCCTCGAGCGACTCGCCTGCGAGGAAGGTGGTCAGCTCCGCGAAACCCTCCAACCGCTCGTTCACATAGTCGCGGTCGATCAGGCCGTCGTCAAGCAGCACCTTGGCGAGGGCGTTGAAGAGGGCGACGTTGGTGCCCGGGCGGAGCGCCAGGTGCACGTCGGCGTAGACGGCCAGCTCGGTGCGGCGCGGGTCGACGACGATCAGCGGCGTGCCGCGGAGCACGGCCTGCTTGATCCGGGCGCCCACCACCGGGTGCGCCTCGGTGGGGTTGGCCCCGGCGACCACGATGCAGCGCGCCGGCTCGATATCGGCGTACGACGCCGTGGCGGCACCGGTGCCGGTGACGGTCTGGAGGGCCAGGGCGGTGGAAGAGTGGCAGACCCGTGCGCAGCAGTCCACGTTGTTGGTGCCGGTCACCGCGCGGGCGAGCTTCTGCAACAGGTAGGCCGCTTCGTTGGTGGAGCGCGACGAGGCGAAGAAGCCCAGCGCGTCCGGCCCGTGCTCGGCGGCCACCTCGCGGAGGCGGCGAGCCAGCCAGTCGATGGCCTCGGGCCAGCCGACCTCGCGGAAGCCGTCGCCTTCGCGGAGGAGGGGCCGGGTGAGGCGGTCGCCGTGGCGCTGCCAGCCGTGAGTGTAGCGGCCTTTGACGCACAGGTGCCCGGCGTTCACGGCCGCTTCCGGAACGCCCTCCATCCGCGCCACGCGGCCGTTGGCGGAGTGCACCCTCACCCGGCAGCCGACGCCGCAGTAGCCGCAGGTCGTGTCCGTGGCCGTCGTCTCGTGCCCGTCGGCGAGGCGGTCGCGGTCGGTGATGGCGCCGGACGGGCAGACCTCAGCACAAGCGCCGCAGGCCACGCAACCCGCCGAGTCGAAGCAGTCCTCGGTGCCCAAGACCAGCCGCGCCTCGCCCCCGCGCCCGGCGACGCCGTAGACGAACTGCCCCTGCACGCCGTCGCAGGCGCGCACGCAGCGGCGGCAGAGGATGCACAGCGCGGGGTCGAACCGCATGAACGCACTGCCCAACGCCTCGTGCTCGCCGTTCGCCGCCGGCCCATCGACCGGCAGGCCCAGCCGCTCGACCAACTCGGCCAGCTCGCCCTGCGGCGCGGGATGGTCGGCGAGGATCAGCGAGAGGATGTCGCGGCGCAGCGCGCCGAGCCGGGGCGTGTCGGTGCGCACGGTCATGCCGGCACGGGCCGGCGTGTGACAGGCGGCCACCGGCCGGGCGGCGCCCTCCAGCTCCACCAGGCAGATCCGGCAGCCGCCATCGGGCGGGAGCCAGGGGTGGTGGCAGAGCGTGGGGATGTCGATCGCGGCGCGCCGTGCGGCCGAGAGGATCGTCTCCCCGTCCCGCAGCTCCACCGGCCGGCCGTCGATGGTGAGGCTCGGCTCGCTCATCGCGCACCGCCTTCCGCCTCGAGCCGGTCCAGGAGCTGCAAGACCGCCGGCGGGATGAGCTGCCCGAAGGCGCACAAGCTGCCCGCGGCGACGACCTCCAGCCAGTGCCGCAGCTCCGCCGTGCCGCCGTTCTGCTTGGCCGCCAGGTCGCGCGCCCGCCGTGACCCGGCGCGGCAGGGCACGCACTTGCCGCAGCTCTCGTCGGCCATGAACTCCAGCCAGTGGTGGATCAGCCCGGCCAGGTCGGCGCCCTCGGGCAGCGCCACCAGGCCGCCGTGCCCGAGCTGCAGCCCACGCTCGGCCAGGGCGCCGTAGCACACCGGTGCATCCCAGTGCTCCGGGTCCACCACGCAGCCCATCGGCCCGCCGAGCAAGAGCGCGGCGATGGCCTGGCCGTCACGCCCGCCGCCCGCGTCCTCCACCACGGTCCGGAGCAGCGTACCGAAGTCCACCTCGACCAGCCCCGGCCGGGCGAACCCGCGGTTGAGGCAGAGCGCCTTGGTGCCCGGGCTGGCCGCCGTGCCACGCGCGGCGAACGCCTCGGCGCCGTGGCGCACCAGCCAGGGCACCGTGGCCAGCGTCTCCACGTTGTTGACCACGGTGGGCAGGCCGTACAGCCCGGCCTGGGCGGGGTAGGGCGGCCGCAGCCGC
>JACPDV010000570.1 GCA_016183835.1 Armatimonadota bacterium | reverse complement strand
TGGTGGGGCCGCAGCCGGTGGCGGAGGAGTACCTGCCCGCGATCCTCGTCCATGCCGCCGGCGCGCCTGACCCGGACGGCGCCGTGCTCGCCCTCGCCCGCCTGCAGGACGATCTCGGCGGCGTCAGCCTCCCCGCCCGCCTCGCCGCCGATCCGCGGTCTGCGCACGATCTGCTCTTCCTGCTCGGCCTCGGCCACGTCCCCGCCGCCTCGGTGGTCGCCGAGCCGGGACTGCTCGACTTCCTCGACCCCGACCTGCTCGACCGCGAGTCCGACCCGGAACTGCTCACCGCCGAGGCCGTGGGGCTCGTGCACCGGCTGCGCAGCCCGGACGTGCGCCGCGATGCGCTCCGGCGCTGGAAACGCGGGCGGTTCGTCGGCATCATCGCCCGCGACGTGCTGGCCCACGAGCCGCAGGAGGTGATCACCCGCGAGATCTCCGCCGTGGCGGACGCCTGCACCCGCGCCGCGCTCGTCGCCGCGCACCAGGCCGTGCTCGGGCGCGACGTGGCCGACCACGACGCCGTGGCCGGCCTGGCGGTGATCGCGATGGGCAAGTGGGGCAGCCTGGAGCTGAACTACAACTCCGACATCGACCTGATCCTGGTCAGCCAGCCGTATCCCGACGGCCCGTCGGGCGAGCAATGGGAGAAGGTGGCGGAGTATCTGGCCCGCGAGCTGGACCAGCCTACCATCGAGGGACGCGTGTTCCGGGTTGACTACCGCCTCCGCCCGGGCGGCTCGTCGGGCAGCCTGGTGCGCACGCTGGAGTCGTTCGCGGCTTACCACGACACCCAGGGCGCGGCGTGGGAGGTGCAGGCGCTCACCCGCGCGCGGTACTGCGCCGGCGACCTGGCCCTGGGACGGCAGTTCGAGGAGCTGGCCACGCAGTTGGTCTACGGCGCCCGGCTCGGCCCGGCCGGCGTGCGGCACATCCGCGAGAACCGGCGCAAGCTGGACGACCGCTCGCGCTCGGAATGGCACGTCAAGGAGGGCCCCGGCGGGATCCGCGACATCGAGTTCACCACGCAGCTCCTGCAGCTCGTCCGCGGCGTGACCGACCCGAGCGTGCGGAAGCGCAACACCTGGCGCGCCCTCGACGCCCTGGCCGACGCCGGCGCCATCTCCGAGGCCGAGCGCCGCACGCTGTCCGAAGCCTACGACTTCCTTCGCCGGGTCGAGCACCTGCTCCAGATCCAGCCCGCCTCGCCCACCCGCGAAGTGCCCACCGAAGCGGGCGCGCTCCGCCGGCTGGCGCGCGGGATGGGCTACCTCGACGCCCGCACCCTGTTCGCCTCGCAACGCTTTCTGGACGATTACCGGAGCCACACCGAGGCCACCCGCGCGCTCTGCAACCGGCTCTTCTGCAACCCCATCCCGCTCTCCAGCCCGGACGCCGACGAGGCCGTCTCCGCCCTGCTCGACGTGGCCATGGGTGACGACGACGCCCTCCCGCACCTCGACGCCGTGCCCCTTGGTGACCCGGGCCTCGCCCGCCGGCGGCTGCTCTACCTGGCCCACGGCGAGCCGCCGATGCGCCTGCCCGAGGAGGTGCAGAAGGTCTTCGTCGCGCTCCTCCCCGCGCTCCTGGCCTGCATCCAGCGCATGCCCGACCCGGACAACGCGCTGATGTGGTTCGAGCGCTTCGTCGCCTGCGCCGGCGGGCGCGCGCTCTTCTACGGCTGGCTGGTGGACCACCCGCCGGTGATCGAGGTGCTCTGCCGCATCGGCGGCCACAGCGACTACCTGTCCCAGACGCTGGTCGACAACCCGGAGTACTTGGACTGCGTGGTTCACCCGGACTTCCTAGACGAGCCGCTTCCCGCCGAGCGGCTGCGCGAGCTGCTCGCCGAGCGCCTCGCCCCGCTCCGCCGGCCGGAGCTGCGGCTCGACGACATCCGCCGCTTCCGCCGCCGCGAAGGGTTCCGGATCGGCGTTCGCGACCTGCTCGACCTGAGCGGTGTGGAGACGGTGGTCAGCGAGCTGAGCGACCTGGCGGAGGTCACCTTCCAGGCGCTCTTGGCCGAGGTGACCGCGGAGGTCGAGGGCGCCGCGGGGCTGCCGTTCGCCGTGATCGGCTGCGGCAAGTTCGGCGGGCGCGAGCTGCACTACAGCTCGGACCTGGACGTGTTGTTCGTCTACGACTCACCCGGCGCCGAGGCCGCCGAGCTGGCGGAGCGGCTGGCCCGCCGGCTGACGCAGGAGGCCGAGCGCCGCACCCGCGCCGGGCGGCTCTACGCGCTGGATGCCCGCCTCCGGCCCTACGGCGCCAACAGTCCTTTGGTGCGCAGCCTGACCGGCTACGAGCGCCACTACGAGCAGCACGGCGAGCCGTGGGAGCGCCTGGCGCTGACGCGCGTGCGGCCGGTGGCGGGTGATCCGGAGCTGGGGGGCAGGTTCCTCGCGGTCGCGCACGCGTTCGCCTACGGCCCGCCGCCGAGCCAGCCGGAGCTGGCGCAGCTCCGGCACATCAAGCACCGCATCGAGACCGAGCGGCGCGACGCGGGCGACGTGGCGAACCTCGATCCGAAGCTGGAGCCGGGCGGGATCATGGACGTGGAGTTCCTGGCGCAGATCCTGCAGATCCGGCACGGCGGCTCCGACCCGGGCCTGCGCCAAGCCAACACGCTGGAGGCGGTGGCGGCGCTGGAGGCGGCGGGCCACCTGAGCGGGCGCGAGGCGGAGGTCTTGCGGCGGAGCTACCTCTCTCTACGACGCTTGGAGACACGGCTGCAGATCGTGCTGGAGCGTTCGAGCGGGCTCTTGCCGTTGGACGACGATGGCTTGGCGGCGGCGGCGAAACAGCTCGGCTGGACGCGCAGCGAGGCCGAGCGCCGGCCGGAGCAGTTGTTGGCGGATGTGCGTGGGAGCTTGCGGGCGGTTCGGGAGGTATTTGAGGCACGAATCGGGGTGGGC
The DNA here is from genome assembly GCA_016183835.1 of Armatimonadota bacterium. GTDB lineage: Bacteria > Armatimonadota > UBA10988 > UBA10988 > UBA10988 > JACPDV01. The sequence continues at coordinate 143 of JACPDV010000570.1, read as the reverse complement.
GAGTGAGAGCGTGTGAATCTTTCTTGGAGGCCCAAAAGGAGTCACGCAGCGGACAGCGAATCCTCGGGGTGAGCCCGAGGGAACCGCGATGAGCCAGGACCAGCAGCCAGAGACGGAGCAACCGGGGTTGTTCGAGGAAGCGC
>JACPDV010000569.1:13470-15139 GCA_016183835.1 Armatimonadota bacterium | reverse complement strand
TTGACCTTTGGCTCCACCGCCTGCTCCGCGCCTTCGAGCTTGACACCGAAGAGGTCGTCGAGGAGCCCCGGCGCCTGCGGCCGGCAGAGCTCATCGCGCTGGCCGATCGGCCTGCCCGCGAGCAGCGTGCCGCCGCCGGCGACGAAGGCGCGGAGCTGGTCGGCCTCGGCGCGGCTGATCGCCACGTCGTAGGGCAGCACGAGTACCTTGTAACCCTCCTGCTTGAGCAGCCCGGCCGTGACCTGCTCGGCGGAGACGAACTCGTACTGCAGGCCGAGGTCTTCAAGCAGCTTGACCCAGGCGTCGCGGGCGGCGTTGAGCTTGGCCTCCTGGCCCATCAGCGCACCGGCGAGGATGCTGGGCATCGAGTAGTGCAGGGCGATCCCGTCGTGCTGGCGCTGCGCGCCGCGGAGGAGCCGCCAGACGCCGCTCTTGAAAGCGTCCAGGTGGGTCTTCGTGTCGCGCCCCGACTGGCTCAGGTCGAAGTCGCCCTGGAAGAAGAGGCCGGTCTTCCAGGCCGAGATGCCGCGCGTGTCGTGGAACAGACACCACCACAGGTTGTACTCGGCGCCCGGATTGACCGCGCTGTAGCCGGCGTTGTAGGGCGACTGCGCGGCGAGGCCGTAGCGCTGCCAGGAACGGCGCATCTCGCTCGACCAGCTCGTGTTGTAGGAGTGGAAGTACGAGAACGCCTGGCCCACCTTCCACCAGTCCATGCCGTTGCCCGCCTCGGGGCTCTGGGTGCCCGACAGCCCGCACTCCGCGTGCGGATCCACGCCGCGGAGCGTGTCCTGCACGAAGCGGTAGAAGTCGGCGATCTGGTCGTTCATGTAGGTCCGGAACTCGGCCCACGCGGCGGGATTGGCGGCGGCCTTGGCTTCGTCCAGCGTCTGCGGCACCACCTCGTCCCAACCGGCGAACCGCGTGCCCCAGGCGGCGTTCAGCTCGTCCACCGCGGCGTAGCGCTTCTGCAGCCAACGGCGGAAGTCGGAGAGACTCTGCGGCGACCAGTCGAAGTCCAGGTACTGCGTGTAGTAGGTCAGCGACATTTCGTCGCCCATGCAGTAGTCGTACGTGCCGCCCCAGTCGGTGGTCCTGCTCGCCCGCGCCACCAGGTTCTTCCGGACCACCTCGCGCCACTCGGGATCGACGAGCGACGGGTTGCGCACCAGGTACTGCTTGTCCTTGGTCTGGGCGTATTGCCGAGCCTTGGTGGCGAACTCCGGGTCGGCGAACTCGGGGGACTTGCCACCCAGGTAGCCGAGCAGCCCCAACCACGACATGTTCACGCCGAAGTACGCGTTGTTGCGCACGCGCCCGGTGCCCAGCTCGGTGATGCCCCAGAACGACACGTCGATGCCGTAGTCGCTCACGAGCCGCGTGTCGAAGTCGTCCAGGTACTGGCTCCGCCACATCTCCGTGCCGCCCCACGAGGTGAACCAGAAGCGGCTCCAGACACGTGGGCGGAAGGCCACCACCCGTGCCGTCCGGCCGGCCCAGGTGCCGCCCGGCGGGCCAATCAGCGCCCGCACTTCCACGCCCTGCCGCACGAGCCAGGGCGGATCGATCCGCGCCGCCACGTCGCTTGCGCCGGCCGGTACCGGCACGACTTGCTCGGCCAGCAGCCGGCCCCGCTCGTCCACAGCGCGGATCGTCGCCCGCAGCGGCT
>JACPDV010000569.1:0-13441 GCA_016183835.1 Armatimonadota bacterium | reverse complement strand
CTCGAGCGGCTTCTCGGGCCGGAACGCCTGCGTCTCCACCGCCCCGTCCTCCTGCCACACGCCCCCGGCGGGCAGCACGTCCGGTGGCGTGACGCTCAGCCCGGCGATGCTCACTGGTGTGGTCAGGTTGACCGTGGTGAAGCCCCACGCCAGCGCTCCGCCGGAGGCGTCGCGGACGATCAGGCAGGCGGTGCTGGGACCCGCCTTCAGCCCTGCCGGAGCGGCGGCTTTGAGGGTCTGCGTCCCCGCGGCCAGCGGCGCCGGTTGCTTGGCGACGAGCGTCTCCCCGCGGTAGGGCGTGATCCAGTGGACCTCCAGCGAGGCGCCCGGCACGGCCTTGGCGGCGGTCACCTCCAGGCTCACCGCGGTGTCGGGCAGGGCGGCTGCGTCGGCGTTCACCGGCGGCGCGGCGGTGAGGCTGACGCCCGTGTCGCGCCCGGCGGCCCAGGCCACCAGCCGGGCGAGCAGCGCGAACCAGGGCTCGTGGTAACCCACCGGCAGCCCGGCGTAGTCGTCCCGCAGCCAGCCGCCGCGGTAGCTCAGGATGGGCGTCAGCGCGCTGTAGCCGCGGTAGCTCATGTCGTGGGTCAGGGTGTCCCAGGTGGTGGAGCAGACGCGCCCGCGGCCGGCCGAGCCGAGGGTGATCAGGGGTGCGTTGTCGTCGCCGATGGTCGCGATCACGTCGCCCTGCGGGGGCGTGTCGTACTCGTGGCGCCGGGTGACGGGGAAGCGCGACCAGTCGAGCCCCTGCACCAGCGGATTGTCGCCCTTCGGCGCCCATCGAGCGAGAGTGTAGAACGACCGGGCCGCGGCGCCGGACTTGGCCACGCCGGCCACCGGCAGCTCGGCGGCGGCGGCCGCGTCGAATCCGTCGGGCTGCACCAGCACCAGGCCGGTGCCGTCGCGCACTTGCGCCAGGATGGCCGCGCGGTTGCTCGGTGAGAAGTGGAACCCCCAGTTGAAGCCGCACAGGACGATCACGTCGTAGTGGTTCTTGAGCTTGAGGTCGAACGCCTTCTGTGCCGCATCGAGCGTCAGGATGCCCAGGTCGCCCTGATAGAGCAGCTCCTTGTCGAAGGTGGTGCGGAACTTGGTGTAGTCGAGGTCGATGTCGAGCCGTTCGGCCAGCTCCACCGCCTCACGTGAGTTCTGGTCGTCCATCAACACGAGGGCCTTCATCCGACCGCCGGCGAACGGCTTGGCCCACGGGACGTGCGGCGACTCGACCGCCGTGCTGATGCGGAACGTGGACTTCGGCGCGGCCTCCTCCCGGCGGCCCACCTGCGGCTCCTCGGGATCGACGCGGTAGGCTACCTGCCCGCCGCCCACCGACACCGGCTTCTCGATCGCGCCCACCACCTGGTTCGCGCGGAGCACCTCCAGCCGCACCAGGTACGCGCCCGGCTTGAGCCCCGTCCACTCCTCCGGCGAGTTGAGCAGCCCGCCGGGCCCCAGCTCGAGCGGCTTGTCGTCCACGGGCGCCGCGGGCTTGCGGTCGGGCCAGGTCTGCAGTGCCCAGCGCACCATGTGGGTGCGGCCGAAGCCGAACGGCTGGATCGCCCGTGTCTGCGCGGTGATCCGGTCGCCCTCGGCCTGCGCCGTCAGCGAGCCGAAGAGCCCCTCCGCCTCACCGTCCACCGCCGGCAACCCGCGGAAAGGCAGCAGGAAGAGGTCGAACTCCAGCTTGTCACCCGGCTTTACCGTGAGCAGGTTGAAGCGCCACTCGTGCGTCGCCGCGGGCGAGCTGCTGCCGTACCACGAGTAGTAGAGGTTGACGTACTTGTAGGGCAGGAGGGTGACCACGCCGTCGCCCTGGTCGGAGACCACGGCCATCCAGCCGCGCGCCGGCTCGCGGTACCACAGGTCGCCACCCTTGTCGGCCTTGGCCGGGTCGAGGGTGAAGCTCTGCACGCCGGTGGTGGTGGGGTAGACGTAGGTGTTGGCCCGGCCGCCGACGCCGAGCCAGTTGTGCGACCAGAAGCCGTACTCGTAGTCGGTCTGCGAGCTGACCTCGTTCTCGAGCCGGTAGTGCACCCGCACGGCGGGCCCGTCGGGCTGGAGGGCGATGCGCTTGTGGATGGCGGTGAAGCTCATCATCCCGCCCACGCCAGTGGTCCACAGCTCCACGGCGGCCTCCTGCGGGGTGTTCTCCAGCTTGCTGAAATAGAACCGGTCGGCGAAGCTGTAGTCGGGCTTCCAGAGCTGGTCGCGGAGCAGGCCGTAGCCGCTCTCGGTGCTGTAGACCAGCTCCGGCCCGTCAGGGGGGACCTTCTGCCTCAGGCTGCGGCACACGCCGCCGGCGGCGGGCGAGAAGATCAGCCGCACGTAAGCGTTCTCGAGGATCACCTCGGGCTTGCCGTCGCCGTCCAGGTCCTCCTCGCGCGCGCTCGGTCCACCGGTACGGAACGGCACGGTGGCGAAGGCGCCCGTCGCGGCCACCGGGCTCACCGTGGTGCCGAACAGCTCGATCTCCGAGAGGCTGAGCACGCCCACGCCGGCGAACTGGAGCCGAAGCCCGTCGGTTACGGCGCCCTTGAGGTCCAGCTCGTGGACGAAGTCGTTGGTGGGGGTGGGGCCGAAGAACCCGCCGGTGCGGCCCAGCTCGACCCAGTCGCCGCCGCGGCGCGCCTCGACGGCCAGGTGGTCGAGCTTGTAGTTGAGATTGTGGCGGAACTGGTACACTCGCACCGCGGCGAGCTTGCAGGCGCGGCCGAGGTCGAGCTCGAAGGTGACGCTGCCGGCCTGCCAGATGGCGGTCTTGCCGCGCGAGGTGTCGCCGTCGGTGAGCCGGTTGCCCGGGTCGGCGTACTGGTCGGCGAGCGGCGGGGCGGTGGTGAGGTAGGTCCAGCCGTCCAGCTTAGGGCCGGGATCGGCGGCGAGGGCGAGCGAGGCGGCGAGGCAGAGCGTGGCGAGGAGTCGAGGCATCGGCGTCTCCCCGGGCGGCGATCGCCATCGCGGTTCGCCGCAAGGGGGCGGCGTCCTCCGCGATCGCGCGGAACCCGGCGGTGACGCGCGGGGTTCCTTGCCGTAGGAGATCCTCGGATGCGGACGTGGTGGCTGCTGGTGCTGTGTCTCCGGGCTCTGCCCGGGTTCGGCGAGGAGGTGGTGGCGTGGTCCGCGGCGGCCGAGCCGCAGGTCGCGCGGCCGGGCGAGCTGATCACCCTTGCGCTCACCGGCAAGACCTCCAGCGACTGGCACATCTACGCCGCCAAGCCAATCCCCAACGGCCCCATCGCCACCAGCTTCAAGCTCGCCAAGGGCTCCCGGTTGGAGCCGCTGGGGCCGCTGGCCGAGCCGACGCCCGAGCACCATTTCGACGAGGGCTTCGGCTTCGAGGTGCAGACGCACCAGGGCACGGTGGTCCTGCGGCAGGCGCTCCGGGTGCCGGCCGACGCCAAGCCGGGCGCGGCCGAGGCGGCGGGCAGCGTGACCTACCAGGCCTGCAACGCCACCAATTGCATGCCGCCCACCGACGTGCCGCTCAAGGCCGCCTTCAAGGTGGAAGCCGGCGCGGTGCGGCCCGAGCATCGCGACCCGCCTGCCGCCGTTGCCGCGCCCTCCACCGCCGTGCCGAAGCCTCCTGCCGCCGTGCGCTCGGAGGCCGACGAGGCGCGCGCGAAAGGGCTCGGCGCGTTCCTCGTGGTGGCCTTCCTGGCGGGTCTGGCGGCGCTCCTCACGCCGTGCGTCTTCCCCATGGTGCCCATCACGGTCAGCTTCTTCGCCAAGCAGGCCGGTGACAACGCCCGCCAGCGGGTCAGCCTGGCGCTGGCCTACGGCGCCGGCATCGTGGGCATGTACACCGGCTTGGGCCTGCTCCTCGCCGCCACCCTCGGCGCCAGCGGGGCCAACCGCGTGGCCGCCAACCCGTTCGTCAACCTCGGCTTCGCCGCGCTGTTCGTCTTCTTCGGGCTGTCGCTGTTTGGCCTGTTCGAGCTGGGCCTGCCCTCGGGGCTGGTGAACTACGTCAACCGGAAGGGCGACGCCGGCGGCTACCTGGGCGCGGTGTTCATGGGCCTGACGCTCACCCTGGCGGCGTTCACGTGCACCGTGCAGTTCGTCGGCGGGGTGCTCGTGTGGGCGGCCAACGGCGAGTGGATCTGGCCGATCCTGGGCATGCTGTCGTTCAGCGCGGCGTTCGCGCTGCCGTTCGTGCTCCTGGCGCTCTTCCCGCAGTACCTCAGCTCGCTGCCGAAGTCGGGCGGGTGGCTCGAGAACACCAAGATCACGCTCGGCTTCGTGGAGCTGGCGGCGGCGCTGAAGTTCCTCTCCAACGCGGACCTGGTGTGGCAGTGGCACCTGCTGAGCCGGGAGATGGTGCTCTCGCTCTGGGCGCTGACGGCGTTCGGCATCGCGGTCTTCCTCTGGGGCGGCACGCGGCTGGGCCACGACGAGGGCAAGCCGGTGATCGGCCGCGGCCGGGGCTACACCGGGCTGGTATTCCTCTGCCTCAGCGGCTACCTGCTGTGGGGGCTCAATGCGGTACGGCTGAACGGCACCCTCGAGGCGCTGATGCCGCCGCCCGAGTACAACCGTGCGGTGCAGCCGGAGGTGCGCGCGGCGGTGCCGGACCAGACCCTGGAGTGGCTCGACGACCTTGACGCGGGCCTCAAGCAGGCGCAACAGGACAACCGCAACGTGTTCATCGACTTCAGCGGGGTGACGTGCACCAACTGCCGCTGGATGGAGCAGAGCGTGTTCCCCCAGCCCGAGGTGGCGCAGCGGCTGCACCGCTTCACGCTGGTCCGGGTCTACGTGGACTCCGGTCCGCGGGCGGCCGACTGGCGTGAGCTGCAGGTGAAGCAGTTCGGCAACTCGTCGCAGCCGTTCTACGCCATCCTCAAGCCCGACGGCACGCCGGTGGCCACCTTCCCGGGCCTGACCTCGACAAGGGGCTGGAGGGCTGAGCGGGCATCCTGGATGCCAGCGCTGCGAAGGATCACCGATGCTCAGGATGCGGACAGAATAGGCTGACAACAGCCCGGCCCGCTGGGTTGCCGGTCCTGACCGGTGTGTTCTGTTCATCCTGCGCATCGGGGGTGTCCGGGGTCGGCCGAATGTTGAACCCGAAGCTCAGAACCGATACTCGATCTCCCGCAGCATCCCGGTCTCCATTGCCGCCTGCATGAACAGCAGCATCCCGCGGAGCTGATAGCCGAGAAGCTGGCTGTTGGGCATCAGGAGCGGGATGTCGAGCACCACGTCCGGGCCGAACTCGAGGAACTGCCCGGGGATGCGCATGTGGTCCACGATCATCCCGCGGTCGAGGCAGTATTCCAGCATCCGCATCCCGCGGCGGACGTAGCGCGGGTCGCCGGTGAGGTGCCAGCAGACGCCCAGCGCGCCCATCGCCAGGGTTGCCGCCTGCTGCATCGGGAAGTCCTGCTCCGGCCCGCCGATGTAGACGGCGATCCCCTCGGGCGTGCAGGTGCGCTCGTCGAAGAACGCCTCCGCCGCCTCGACGGCCAGCTCGCGCGCCGCCGCGAGACCCGTCCGCCGCCAGCAGCGCCAGGCGCCGATCACCACCGTGGCCGTGTGGAAGGCGTTGTCGCGCGGGACCCAGCCGCCGCCGGTGGGGATGGTCATGGGCAGCCCGCCGTGCGCTCGGCAGTGCAACAGCAGCCTTGCGGCCAGGTCGTCCATCAGCCCGCGCAGGTCGGCGCGGCCGAGCACCTCGTCGAGCGCGGCGAGCTGGATCAGGCCCCAACCGCAGCCGCGGACGTACGGCTCAGGCTCCATCTTGAAGACGCCGGCCTCGGCGCGGCGGACGAGCCAGTCGGCCATCTTGCCCAGCACCTCCAGCGCCCGCGGATCGCCGGTGGCGAAGTACCACTCCTTGAAGCCCTCGGCCCAGTTGTGGCAGGGCGAGAAGCCGCCGGTCCAGTGCTGCGCCGAGTGGAAGTGGAGCGCGCCCTCGCGGTCGCAGAAGTCCACGTCGGCCCATTGGAGGATGGTGTCGAGGAACTCGCGGTGGCAGTCGAACCGCCCGGTGCGCACGAACTGGCACCACATGTGGTAGGGGTGGTCGCCCTCGAGGTTGTTCCACACCACATCGCCGCGGCCGCGAAGCTGGTTGGTGTAGAGCAGGGAGATGTCGTCGCCCCAGTGCATCTTGCCGTAGCCGCGATTGCGGTTGTGGACCAGGTCGTAGAGCGTGGTCTCGCAGCGCGGGTAGCGGTCGGGGAGGTAGTCGGGCAGCTCGTCGCCCACGCCGGCGGCCTGGAGCGTGTGTAGCGGGACGCGAGGCATGGGCGGTTTGCACATGGCGTGGCCGAGCGCGCGGTCGGACCACGTGTCGTCGCCGGCGGGCGGGAAGGCGAGGCCGAGTCGGTGGGTCTTGCCGGCGCCGGGGGCGAGGGTCCACGGCTGCCCCCACTCGGCCGGCCAGAGGTCGATGCGCACCTCCTCGGGCTCCACGGCGAAGCCGTACGGGTAGTTCTCGAAGAAGCCCGGCAACGCGACGAGCAGTCGTGACGCGCCGTCGCCCACGGCGAGCCAGGTCTCGTTGTAGTTGAGCAGCCGGCCCGAGTGCGTCTGCTCGCCGCCGTCGGAGACGGTCAGCTCCAGCCGCCCCGCCTGCGCGCGCACCGGCGGTTTCGAGTGGTTGAGCCGCGGGAGCTGGCGCACCTCGTAGTCCACGCTCTCCCAGGCGCCCTCCTTGCGGGTCAGGCGCAGGGCCACGGATTGCAGCAGGACCGGCGCCGGCGAGGTGTTGAGGAGCAGCAGGTCGGCCAGGATCACCGGCGTGCGGCAGGCCAGCCGGAGGGTGAGGCGCGCCTCCAGGACGCTCCGGTCGCCGGCGAGGAGGCTGCCGTAGAGCACCACGCCCACCGCCGCGCGGCCCACCAGGAACGGATCGAAGCGCGCACCGGAGCTACCCTCGAAGGCCCATGTCAGCTCGGTCGGCGGCTCCCCGGCGGCTCCGCCGACGGACTCCAGGTCCAGCCGGTGCCAGGTCTCCGCGAGGATCTCGAGGTGGTCCGAACGGTGCGAGACGGCGAGCTTCTGGTGGCCGACCACCTCCCGCCCGACCTCGAGCGCCTCGCAGTCGCCGCCCGCGGCGCCGCTTCGCTCGAGCCGGAAGCGGTGTGACCCCGGCCCGGGAAGCGGCACCTCCGCGGTGACCAGCACCCTTCGCGCGGAGCCGTCCGGGTGCGCGGCCAGGATGCGCAGGTCGGCCGGCCTGGCGATGCCGTCCGGTGTCAGCACGACGTGGTCCTCGCCGGCTTCGGACGCGCCGACCGAGCAGGGCGGGAGCGCCAGCCACCAGGTCACCGGCCAGCTCGGCAGCGGGTCGGCGTTGACGTACTCGACGAGCAGCTCGACGGACTCCATGAGGCTACTCCCCCTCGCCCCGCCGGCCGACCACGCGCGCGGGCACGCCGGCGGCGATGCTGAACGGCGGGATGTCGCGGTTGACCACGGCGCCGGCCCCGATCACGCACCCGTCGCCTATCTTCACGCCGTCGAGCACGGTGACGTGGGACCCGACGTAGACGTCCGAGCCGACGGTGATCCCCCGCCAGGCGACGCCTTGCCGGAAGATGGGCTGGTCGGTGCGGCCGAAGCGGTGCTCGGTGGCGATGAAGAGGGTGTGCGCGCCGATGCGGACGCCGTCGCCGAGGGTGATCGGTCCCTGGATCATGCAGTGCTGCTGCACGCTGCAGTCGGCGCCGATGCGGATCCCCTCGCCCCACGCGCGGAGCCAGGCGAAGTGGTTGACCAGGCTGCGCGGCCCGACCTCGATGCGGGTGTCGTCGCCCTGGAGCTCGACGTGGGCCAGGGGCGAGATGGTGGCGCTGGGATCAACCACAAGCCGCGGCCCGGCGGCCGACGGCGGGAACGGGTTGCGGAGATAACGGTCGGCGAGGAGGTGATCGAGGAGGGTGGGGTCCTCGCGGAGGAGGGAGAGCAGTTCGGCGCGCAGTTCCTCCTGGCTCATGGGTGGTTCAGCCAGGCGGCGATGCGGTGGTGGAGGGAGCCGATGTCTTCGGGGCAGCGCCGGAGGATGCTGGCGTAGCGGCCGGCGGCTTCGCGGGCGAGGGCTTGGCGTCCTCGCCCCACTCCACCCGACAGCCCGCGCTGCGCCACGTAGGGCTCGAAGTAGCGCGCTTTGGAGTCCGGCTCCGAACGGACGTCCTGCCAGGCCCACCCCGATGGCAGGTCGGTCATGCCGGCGAGGATCCACACCTCGACCTCCTGGTGTGCGTTCTCCGCCAACAGGTGCTGGTCCAAGCGCAGCACGTCGCGCGCGTAGCGTTCGACTTCGTCCAGCCAGCCGCGTCGTGTGGCGTCTCCATCTCGGTCCACAACGACGAGGAACAGATCGGCGTGCTTGTGGCGGTCAACCACCCGGGCCAGTCGATCCCGGTCCAAAGCCTGATGGTAGCCCCGACACCGCTCCCTGCGGTCGATCTCGACGTTGGCGCGCGGGCGGCCCAGCCTCGCCATCATCGCCGCGACAAGTGGCTGGAGCGTGTACTGGTCGAGTTGCGGGTCCTCGCAGACGACCACCACCTTCATCCCGCCTGCTCCACGCCAGGCTCAGCGTTCTCCAGGAACTCCATCGTCGTCTCGAACCACCCCTGGGAGTGGAGATCTGCCGGGCCGTACTTGGGGATCAGCCGATCCGCGTCGTCGATGTCCATAATGCGCTTGAGCCGCGTGTCGGGCTGGCCGTCGAGGCGGTAGGCGAGCACGGCGTGCTGGATGGAGTTCTCGCTGAGCATTTGTAGCAAGTCCGGTGAGTGGGTCGACGCTATGACTTGGGTATCGCCGTCCTCGACGCTCCTCTCAATGAGCTCCACGAGGAGATGCAGCCGCGTCGGGTGGATGCCGTTCTCCAACTCCTCGATGATGTACGTCTTGCCCTGCCGCGGACCGAACATCGCCGCCAAGTACACGAGCAAGCGGATGGTGCCGTCCGAGGCGCTGGGCGCGTTCACCACTCTCCCGCCGGATTCCACCAGTTGGAGGTTCACTTTGCCGTTGGGGTCGATGGGGAAAAGCAGGCGTTGGCATTCCGTGGGCGCAAGCGCTGCGACCCACGAGGCCAAGGCGCGGCCCAGGTTCCCATCATCCTCTGAGATGGTCCGCAGCACGGCCGCGAGGCCCTCGCCGAGCTCGCCGAGTTCGGGGACGCCGGGCTCTGCCGGGTCACGGGCGGCCCCCGGGTCGGCGTCCAGGCAGCGCAAGCCGCGTAGCGCGACAAGACTGCGGGTGGCAAGCTCGCGGAGGTGCGGGATTTTGTCGTCACTGCGGTCCTGACGAGGATGGCCGTAGACGGGAAGAAGCGACCCACCTACGGCCACCTCCACCGCGGGGTCGACAAAGGTCACCCCGTCATCCGTCAGCACAAAGTCCGAGTGGCGCAACTCGTCTGCCAGGTCGTCAGACTGGGGAGGCAGTCGGAGCATGTACCGCGCGCCTGAGGTCAGGTTCCTAAGTTGCTCGAAGGCCACGGTTGGTCGCCTCAGGTCGCGCGGAACTCGGGCATCGAGGTCATAGGCGGCCTCCACTGCGGCTGGGCGGGAGCCGAAATCCACGCCAACGCCGAACTCCTCTGCCCCGTTGTGACATGCCCCGTGAAGCCCCCCGCGGATCCCTCCCCACGTCAGCTCCCCTCCCGTGAACCCCCGCCCAAACGTCTCCGCGACCGTGTGTCCCCGCGCCATCCCCATCAGGAACCGAAACGCATCCCGCACGTTGCTCTTCCCCGACGCGTTCTCCCCCACGATCACCGTGAACGGCCCCAGTGGCAGCACCGCATCCTTAAAGCTCTTGAAGTTCCGCAGCCGCAACTCGGTGAACACGCCCGTCTCCAGCCCCGATCCTACCTCATCCGCCGCCCCCGCCGCAACCCGCAACACCGCCCGTACCGCCGCCCGCTCCCGCACGGACAGGGCTCCTCCGCACCCGGCGTCACCCCCGCCTGGCGCACCCGCCTCGCCCGCTCCCAGGCCATCACGTTCGCCGGCGCGCGGCCGTTCCGGATCTCCGCCGCCATGTACTTCATCGCCGGGTCGATGTGCCCGAAGAACCGCTTGAACCCCGCGCAGAGGTAGTTCAGCCCCTGCTCGCCGTCGGGCGTGGTGATGAACCGGTCCTTCGGGCAGCCGCCGTTGCACGTGAACCGGACCTCGCACTCGCGGCAGTAGCGCGGCAGCATCGCCGACTTGTCGGTGCCGAACTTGCGCTGGAACGGCCGGGCCGCCAGCTCCGCGATCGGCGTCTCGACGATGTTCCCCAGGCGGTTGTAGTCCACCACGTAGTGGTCGCAACTGTACAGGTCGCCGTTGTGTTCCAGCGCCATCGCGTTGCCGCAGGTGGGGCTGAACACGCACAGGCCCGGGTCCAGACCGCACCAGGCGCGGAGCGCCACGTCGAAGATCTGCACGTAGACGCGGCCCACGTCGCGCACCACCCAGGCGTCGAAGATGTCACACAGGAACTGCCCGTACGCCTCGGCCGGCACCGTCCACTCGGTCACGCCGCCATCGGGCAGGCGCTCCACCGCCGGGATGAACTGCAGGAACTCGATCCCCTCGCCTCGGAAGAACTCGTACACTTCCAGGCCGTGCGGCGCGTTCCGCGCGTTGACCACGCACAGCACGTTGTGCTCCACCCGCTCGCGCTGGAGGAGCTGGAGCGCGGCGTAGACCTGGTCGAAGGTCGGCTTGCCGCCCTTGTTGACCCGGTAGTGGTCGTGCAGCTCACGCGGCCCGTCAATGCTCAGCCCGATCAGGAAGTGGTTCTCGCGGAGGAACGCGCACCACTCTTCGTCGAGCAGCGTGCCGTTGGTCTGGAAGGCGGTGTGGATCACCATCCCAGGCCGGCGGTACTTGTGCTGGTAGGCCACCGCGCGGCGGTAGAAGTCCACACCCAGGAGCGTGGGCTCGCCGCCCTGCCAGGCGAAGTGGCACTCGGGCACCTGCTGCGCCTCGATGTACTGCCGCACGTAGGCCTCGAGCACCGCGTCGCTCATCTTCCAATCCGCGGCGTCGGGGTAGAGGCTCTCCTTGCGCAGGTAGAAGCAGTAGGTGCAGTCGAGATTGCAGAGCGGCCCGATGGGCTTGGTCATGACGTGGAACGCCACGGGCGGCTCGGGGAGCACGTCGTCGAGGCCGATCAGCGATGGGTAGGGCAGGGGATACTCAGGCATCGGGGCTCGCGCTCCACGTCCTGACGTCGCCGGTCCCGCCGTTGACACGGCGGGCTGCGCGTCACCAAACCCCTGCAGGGTTTTGTTCATGGTAGCCCGGCTGCCGCAGGCCGGTTGCGCCGGCCTGTTCCGAACCCGTATGATAACCCCCGGAGAGCCCCATGTCCGAGTCGCTCACCCGTCGCGACCTGCTCGCCGGCCTCGCCGCCGCGAGCGCCGCCGCCGCCGCGCCCCGCGCCCCGCGCGTGCCCGACCGGCGGCCGAACGTGGTCTACATCCTGATCGACGACCTCCGCTGGGACGCCTTCAGCCACATGGGTCACCCCTACGTGCAGACGCCCAACATCGACCGCCTCGCCCGCGAAGGCGCGCGGTTCGAGCGCTTCTTTGTCAGCACCTCGCTCTGCTCGCCCTCGCGCGCCTGCTTCCTCACCGGCTGCGAGCCGCAGCGCACCGGCGTGATCGGCAACGAAGCCACCGAGTACGACCACCGCCTGCCCACCTTCCCGCTCCTCCTCCAGCGCGCCGGCTACGACACGGCCTACGTCGGCAAATGGCACCAGGAGCCGAACGCCAACCCGCGGCCCGGCTTCGACTACTGGCTCAGCTTCAAGGGTCAGGGCGAGTACCTCAACCCGCAGCTCAACGAGAACGGCCGCGACTTCCAGCGCACCGGCTATGTGACCGACCTCCTCACCGAGTTCGCCACCGGCTTCCTTCGGCGCAGGCGTCGCGGGCCGTTCTGCCTCTGCCTCTGCCACAAGGCCGTCCACGGTCCCTTCACCCCGGCCGAGCGGCACAAGGCCCAGTACCCTGAGGCGCAGCTCCCCGAGCCGCCCGACTTCCAGGACGACCTCTCCGGCAAGCCCCGGTGGCAGCGCGCACTCGCCGTCCGCGGCACGGCGCAGAAGCAGTGGCGCGACAACGCCGACAAGCCCGTCCCCGACCGCCTGCCGCCGGCTACCTGGAACCCGAAGCTGGGGCTCGACTACTTCCGCACCCTGAGCGCCGTGGACGAGAGCGTCGGCACCGTGCTCCGCTGTCTCGAGGAGCTGAGGGTACTGGACGACACCGTGGTGGTGTTCACCAGCGACAACGGCTACTTCCTCGGCGAGCACCGCCGCGGCGACAAGCGGCTGGCGTACGAGGAGAGTATCCGCATCCCGTTCCTGGTCCGCTACCCGCGGTTGGCGAAGCCGGGCTCGGTGGTCCTGCCGATGGGGCTCAACCTGGACCTCTGCCCCACCATCTGCGACCTGTGCGACGTGGATCCGCCGCGGGTGGTGCACGGCCGCTCGCTCCGGCCGCTCTTCGCCGATCTCGGCACCCGCCCGCGCGACTGGCGCGAGGACTTCCTCTACCAGTACTTCCAGGAGCGCGCCTTCGAGGGCGTGCCCACCATCCAGGCGGTGCGCACCGAGCGCTGGAAGTACGTTACTGCCCCTGCCTACCCGGACGCGCACGAGCTGTACGACCTCGAGCACGACCGCTACGAGATGCGCAACCTGGCCGACGACCCGACCCATGCGCAGACTCGCGCGGCCCTGGCCGTCCGGCTGGCGCAGCTCGTGGCCGCCGCCGAGGCGCCCAAGCTCGCGCCACCGCCACCGCCGCCACCGCCCAAGCCCGAGACACTCCTTTCCTATACCTTCGACCAGCCGGGCGACGTGGTCCACGACGCCAGCGGCAAGGGCCGCGACGGGCGCCTCGCCGATGCAGTTCAGCAAACCGTCGACGGCCGGCCGGCGCTGGTCTTCGCCGGCAAGGGCACGGTCAGCCTGGACCCGAAGCAGTCGCCGCCGGTCCAGAGCAAGCCGTTCTGGGTGCGGGCGACCGTGCGCGCCGACGGCGACGGGGTGATCGTCAGCCACGGCGGGCAGTCGTTCGGCTACCGGTTGGAGCTGGTGGCCGGCAAGCCGGTATTCACGGTGCGGACGGGCGGTGAAGCGTTCGACGTGACGGGCGACGCGGCGGTGGCCGGCCGGTGGGTCGTACTCGCCGGTGTGCTGGCCAACGACGGCCGGCTGCAGGTGCTGGTGGACGGACAAGTGGCTGGCGCCGCGGAGCCCGTGCCGTTCGTCCACGCGCTGCCGAACGAGGGCTTCACCATCGGCGCGGATCTCGGGTCGCAGGTGGGGGTCACGCCTGGCAAGCCGTTCACCGGCGCGATTGCGACGATGGCGGTGGGGATCGGCGCGATGCCGGCGGGCGAATAGCCGTCATCGTACCGGTCGCGGCTGGTGGCGCGCCGCCGTCTCGGCGGCTCTTGTCGGGGCTGGCGGC
>JACPDV010000577.1 GCA_016183835.1 Armatimonadota bacterium | reverse complement strand
AACTACCGCCTTCCCGCCAGGTACCCCCACACGAACGCGTTCGGGCCGATGTTCTGCTGTACCGTATACTCGTTGATCATCGGGTACCAGAACACGTCCCAGAAGCCCTCCACCGCCGGCCAGGTGGTGATCTCGGGGTAGACGAACGGCGCCACGTTCTTCTGCGCCCAGCCGCCGCGGTCGCGCAGCGGGTCGCAGGGGCCCAGCACCGTCAGTCCCGCCGGCGGCGTCTGCCCGCTGATCCGGGAGTCCACGTGGAGCGGGTGCTGCGGCCCGGTCAGCCCAACGCCGGTGGAGTAGCAGAGGTTGTCGGGATTGGCCCCGGCGCCGAACTGGCAGGCCAGCACCGCGGCGCGGAGGTACTTCGGCTCGCCGGTCAGCACGTGGGCGTGGATCAGGCTGATCGCGTCCGGGATGGTCAGCGCGCCCCACGCCACCGGCGCCCACGGGTTCCCCGTCCAGCGGAAGCCAGTCTGCTCGCAGCGCTGCACGCGCTCGTCCGCCTCCTGCTGGAGCGCCTGCCGGCACCGCGACTGGACGGTCTTGTCCACCTCGGGCCGCTCGGTACGGACGTAGACCCAGGCGGCTTCCGCGCTGTCGTGGTGCTGCCACTCCCGGAGTGGCTTGCCCGGCTCTTTGAAAACCGTGGTGGCGAGGAAGAGCTGGTGCCACTCGGCGGCGCCGGTGAGCCGGTAGAGCACCGCGGCGGCGAGGTTGCGGGCGTCGTTGACGTCCGGCGGGTCGTTCCTCCCGGTTCGCTCGGCGAGGTGCTGCTCCGCCCACCGCATCGCGCGCTCGGCGCTCTCTCGCCACGGCGCCGCCAGCTCGGCGTGCGCGCCGGCCAGCCACTCCGCCGCCTGACCCGCGGTCGCCGCGTAGAGGTAACTGGACCACACGTCCGGCGCGTAGGCCATCACGGGCAGCGACTCCTGCCAGCTCGCCTCGCCCTGCCGCGGGTGCTCCGCCGACTCGATCCCGCCGCGCACGCCGCCGTCCGGAAGCTGCATTCGGCGGTAGATGTCGAGACCCCACAGCGCCTCGTCCACCGTGTCCGGCAGGTTGTTGCCCGACTCGGGCAGGTTGAGGCCGAGCTGCCCCGCGAAGTCGGGGGCCAGCGCAACCAGATCGAAGAGCAGGCGACTGCACACCAGGTGCGCGATGCGCCGGTCCCAGTCGCCCGCGTCCTGGTAGCCGCCCCAGGCGTTGGGCACGATCTCTGTCGTGCGGCCCTTGTTCAGCTCGCCGAAGTTGCTGTCGTTGCGGTTGAGCCCGTTGCCGGTGTCCATCAGACCGGCGGTGGAGGCGAACACCTTCACGCCGTCGTCCGGGTGGAAGCAGCGCGGCCGGTTGAACGTCGTGCAGAGCGGGCCCAGGGCGATCCCGCTGCGCTGGTGGTAGAGCCCGCGGACCGAAGTGACAAAGGCGTCCCGCCACACGTCCGGGCCGATCACGAACGGGTTGGAGCACCCCATCCCGCTCACTCCCAGGCGGTACTTGCCCGGCCGGTCGAAGGCCGAGAAGTCGAGCAGGAACACGTCGGTGCCGTTGTGGTTCTGCCTGTAGGCGTCCTCGGTGGCGTCGGCGTGCGCCTTGGCCAGGGCCGACTTGCCGCTGAACACCGGCTCACCGGTCGCGTCGTCGAGCAGCTCGAACGCTGTGCCCGCCTGGTAGACCTGCGGCCCGCCCGAGCCGCGCCAGCACGAGACGAAGGCCACCTTCGCCGGGTCGTCGGGCCGGAAGCCTATCTGCGTGACGTGCACCGCCGAGCTGCGCAGGCGGCGGACGTCGAACGTGAACGGAACGGGCGCCTGCCCGGGCAGCTCGAGGGAGTAGCTCTTCCCCGGCTGCAGGGGCGCGGCGAGCGGCAGGAAGAAGTGGTGGTGGACCGGCGCCCGGAAC
The DNA here is from genome assembly GCA_016183835.1 of Armatimonadota bacterium. Lineage (GTDB taxonomy): Bacteria > Armatimonadota > UBA10988 > UBA10988 > UBA10988 > JACPDV01. The sequence goes on along the minus strand of JACPDV010000577.1, from coordinate 6,103 downwards.
TCCCACGGCCCCACCCTGGCCAGGTCGGTAGGCTTGCTCTTGCGGAAGACCTGCACCGGCGCCCGCCCTCCGGCATAGGCCGGGTCGTCCGCCGAGCTGAGCCGGTAGCCCTCGGGCGTCAGCCAGGCAGGCGGGAGCGGCTCACCGGCGCAACGGTCGTGGGTGAAGAGCAGCTTGCCGTCGGACCCGACCAGCGAGCCGATGGACCTGCCGTCGCGCATCACCCAGCGGTTGTGCTCGGGCTCCTCGATCCGGTCGCCCGGCCGCGCGGTGTAGGGCTCGGCGTGCCCGTACGCCACGGCGCCGATCCGCACTTCCACCTCCACCACGTCGGCAGCCACGGCGCCGACGCGAACGACTTTCAGCGCCCCATCGTCCGCGGCCAGCACGGACACGGCGAGCCCGGCACAGCACATCAGCCACCATCTCATGGCACCCTCCCAGGTGCAAGGCACAAAGCACCAGGCTCTAACCCTCGAGCGCCGGCAACAGGGCCTCCTCCACCGCCGCCCGCCAGGAGAGACGATCCACGACCGCTTGCGCCGCGGCGATCCGCGCCGCCCGGGCGCGCCGCCACGCCGCCTTGCGCGACTGCGCCCGCGCCGGCACGCCGTCGGCGAAGCCCAGCCGGACCACCAGCTCGTCGATCACCTGGTCGTAGACGTGGGTCTCGATCTCGCGCAGGACGGCGGCGTCCACCTCGGCCGGATCGCGGTCATGCCGCCCGAAACCGGCCACCACCACGTGCTCGGCGAGCCCCAGCTCCTCCATCCACCGCGCGGAGCCGCAGGCGTCGGAGAGCACGCACACCGCCCCGCTGGCGAACGGCTCGAGCGGTGCGATGCCGAACGGCTCATAGACCGACAGCCCCAGCTCCACGTCGCCCGCGCTGCGCAGATCGGCGAACGTCACATCACCGGGATCCAGCGCGCCGAGCAGCTCCCTGCTCCAGCCGAACTGGTTGACGTACCACAGCGCCGCCTGCCCGGCGAACCGGTGGTTGAGGTCCGCCACCGCCCGCCCGAGGGCCTCCTCGTCGCTGCGCAGATCGCCCCCCGCCGACGCCGGCCGGTGCGCCAACGGCCAGCCATACTCGCGCGCCCAGCGCTTCACCTGTTCACCGGTCGGCCACGGCTTCGGCGCCGAGAGCCAGATCAACAGCGCCGGCAGCTCGGGGCACCGCTCGGCGAAGCGCCGGAACAGACCCACGTTGCGCCATGGCGCCTTGGACAGCTCGCACCGCATCGCCCCGGTGAAGATCACCAGCGGCCGGAAGCCCGCGTGCCGCTCCGCCATCGCCACGAGCCGTTCGCGCCCGGCCTCCACGTCTGCCACGTCCGCCGTGTGCGACGGCACGCCGTTGGGGCACAGTGCCACCGGGGGGTGCGGCTCGGGGCGGAGCACCACCTCCAGCTCGTCGCGCACCAGCGGACCGACGGCTACGATGCTGTCGAACCGCCTCGCCTGACGGTTGATCACGTGGTGGAACACGCCGCGAAAGCCGCCGCCGCCGGGGAACATCGTCTCCAGGTCCCAGCCCTCCGCCAGGGCGCGGGCCAAGTAGCGGTACAGCGAGGCGTCGTGCCCCTCGGGGTGACAGACCGCCCGCAGCACGTCGCGCTCATCGTGCAGGCTGCCCTCTGCGAGCAGGCGGAAGATGCGCGCCTCGTGGGCGAAATAGACGCTCTGCCCGACCCGGTCGCCCGCGGCGCGCATGGCCCAGAAGAGCGGTACGCCGAGCCAGTCGTGGGCGAAGAGCGCCACCTGCTCGGGGTCGTAGCCGCCGTTTGCAGGCGCCAACTCGGCCAGCACGGCGCGGGCAGCCGCCCACAGCACCGGGGCCACGAAGGTGTGGCACTGCAGCTCGATCAGGTACTTGTTGGCGGCCTCAAAGCCCTCGAACGAGTCCAGCGCGCGGAGCGGCGGGAACACCGCGCGGCCGTCGACCCAGCGCGCACCGCCGGGAAGTGCCTGCCCGTCCGGGTCCAGCACCAGCCGCTCCGGCTCGTCGGGAATGCCCGAACCGGGCTGCAGGAGGCGGGCCAGGGCGCGGTCGCGGCGGTCGGTGATGGCCGGGTAGTGGTCGTAGACGCTGAGGTCGACACCCTCGTTGCGCCGCACAGCGTCGCGGAAGCGGTCCAGCGGCCCGCGCTCTGTGCCCTGCGGCCCCGCGAGCAGCACTCTGGCCCGCGCCGGCCCGGTCACGCCGCGTTCGCCGTAGACCAGGCGCGTGCCATGCTCCTCGGCCACTGCCGCGAGGTGGTGGTGCAGCGGCTGGCTAGCCACCGAGCGGCGGCTGTCGAAATGCACCTCCCAGCCGAGGGAGAGGCGGACCTTCTCGTCGTCGATCACCGACCCGGCGGCCGGGAAGTGGTAGACCCCCGCCAACAGCGTGTGCGGGAACGCCGCCTGGTACGCCGCCTGGCCCAGCAGGCCCTGGAGCACGGTGCCGATCCCGCCCAGCTTGGCTGCGGCTTCATGGCTGCTGTGGACAGCGATCCGAGGGCTCATCGGCGGCCTCGCTTGCCTCTCCGGTTCGCGCCCGCGGCCGGACTCCTGCCGGCGCGAGCAGGAACGCAAAGGTGGCCAGGAGGCAGAGCACCGGGAACCAGTTGCCGTGCCGCACGTAGAAGGTGGTGTCGTCGCGCATCCGGATCCCGCCCACGTGCACCGTGGCCTGGTGCCAGTCCGTGGCGCCGGTCACCACGCCGGTAGGCTCGATGAACGCCGAGATCCCGCCGTTCGCGCAGCGCGCCACCCAGCGGCGGGTCTCCACGGCGCGGAAGACCGACTGCTGGTAGTGTTGCCGCGCGCCGATCTCGCAGAGCTGGTCGTCGTTGGTGAGCAGCAGGAAAGCTTCGGCGCCGTCGCGCACCATGGCCCGCGTGTCGGCGCCGAAGATGCCCTCGAAGCAGATCGGGATCCCCACCCGCCCCACCGGCGTGTCCACCGCCCGCAGCCGCCGGCCGGCGGTGAACTGCGGCGTCAAGGGCGCCAGCTTGCGGAGCAGCGGCAGCTCGCGGCCCGGCAGATACTCGCCGAAGAGCACCAGGTGCACCTTCCAGCTCTTCTCCAGCAATCGCCCGTCCGGCCCGAAGATGAACGCCGCGTTGCCTTGCGCGCCCAGCCGGTACGGCCCCGGGAGCGGCTCCACGGAGCCCACCACGAGCGTCGCCCCGCGCTCTCGCGCGCCGGCCGCGAGCTTGCCGAGCAGCGTCGGCTCCCAGGTCAGCCTGGCCGGCACCGCGGTCTCGGGCCAGACATAGAGGTCCGCCGCCGGCGCAGCCCGCGTCAGCGCCATGTGCCGCTCGAGCAGCTCATCGGCCGGGCCGGACTTCTTCTGCGCCAGCGAGATGTCCGCCTGCACCAGGCCCACCCGCACCGGCCGGCCCCAGTCCAGGCCAGCTCGCGCCGCCCGCCGCGGTCGCCCAGCAGCAGCCGCGCGAAGCCGGCGTTGACCACCGCGATGGGCAGGCTCAAGCCGAAGTAGCCCGTGTACTCGGCGATCTGGTAGAAGACCGGCAGCTTCCAGAACGCATGTGCCGGCGCGAACCACGGCAGGCCGGCGGGCGTCCACGTGCGCAGCACCTCCCAGCCGGTCCACACCACCGGCGACCAGGCCAGCATGAACGCCGCGCCGCGCCGCTGGCGGATCACGGCCAGCGCCAGTCCGAGCGCGAAGGTGAGGCCCGTACCGACGCCGACCGCCGCCAGCCAGGCGAACGGCCCGAACTCGGGGTCGAAGTCGAGCAGCCAGACGCTCCCCAGCATCCACCACACCGCGGCGAAGAGGAGGGTGCGCCGGAACCCGCCGCCGCAGGCCATCGCCGCCAGGTAGGGCGCCGGCGCGCAGAGCACCAGCGCCGCGGGCAGCCACGCCTCCACCCAGCCGCCGAGGCGGTCGTAGGGCAGGAAGGCCAGTGCCATGAGCAGCGCGGAGAGCACCACCCAGCCGCGCTGCCGCCGCCGCGGAGGCGTCGAGGTCATCGCGCCCGGCTGCCTCTCGGGAGGTCCGGACCGCCGCCCGCCGAAGCCCTCCGGCCACCCGGGAGCCTCCCATGCGCCGACTCGCCACGCTTCACCTGACGCTCCTGCTTCTCCCCGCCGCCGCCTTCGCCCAGTTGGCCGACCCATCCTTCGAGACCGACCCACTCGAGTGGGAGCTGCTCCCCTGCGACGGCGCCACCGGCACAGTCACGACGGTCGACACCGGCCGCCACGGTCGCGCGCTGCGGATCGAGAAGACCAACGGCCTCGGCTACCTCATGCTCGCCACCCGCCGGCCCATTCCGCTGGCGCCGGGCAAGGCTTACGAGTCCGCCCTTCACCTCCGCGTCGAGCGCCTCGAGTTCGGCGCCCGGGTCTACTTCTGCAATCAGGACGTCGATGCCGCCGGCAAGGGTCTCTACCCGGTGCACTACTCTCCCCTCTACGCGCAGACCCCCAACTTTCCGCGCGACGACCGCGAGTGGCTCCGCCATCCCTGCCGCTGGACCACCCTCGACCAGGCTGCCGGCACCACCCTGCGCTTCCTCGTGGTCGCCAGCCCCACCTCGCTTCTACTTGACGACGTGGAGCTGCTCACCGACCCGCCCGACCCGGTCCACAAGCCTGTAACCGAATCGCACGAACCGCCCTTCAGCCAAGCCGCCTCCCGTATGGTGCTGGCCCGGCGCACCGCGCTCCCCGCCCGCGTCGAGATGGTCGGCGGCCGGCCGGTGATCGCGGTCGGCGGGCGCTACCGAGCGGCGCTGCTCCACCAGGGCTCCTACTACTCGCCGCAGAACTCGCGCTACCGGGGCTTCGGGCGCAGCGGGATCCACCTGCAGACGGTGTGCGTCCAGCTCGGGCCGGACGTGGAGCGGGCAGACACCTGTTGGAAATACCCCGACCGGTTCGACTTCACCACCCTCGAGCAGCACCTCCTCCGGGCCGTGGGCGCGGATCCGGACGTGATGGTGGTGCTCCAGGTCCGCTGCGACATGCCGCGGCAGTGGGGTCTCGACCACCCGGCCGACATCTGGACCGCCGAAGACGGCCGCCACTGGGTCACTCCCAAGGGCGACTGCCACCCCGGCAAGCTGGCCGACCATCTGGAGGAGGGCGAGCACTACATGGCGTCCTACGGCTCGCCACGCTACCTCGCCGACATGTCCGCCGCCGTCGCGGAGTTGGGCCGCTTCGTCAAGACCAGCGAGGTGGGCAAGCTGGTGGTCGGCCTGATCGTCGGCGGCGGGAACGACGGGCAGTTCGCCGGCGAGAGCCTGGGGCTCCAGCTCGATCACTCGCCCGGCCACCAGGAGGGGTTCCGGAGCTGGCTGCGGGAGCAGTACGACACCGAGGCGGCGCTGCGGGCGGCGTGGGGCGATCCGGCGGCCGCCTTCGCCACGGCCACGGTGGCGCCCGAGGCGGGACGCAGCACCGACCGGCCGTTCCTCCGCGACCGGGGGCCCGGGCGTCGCGTGGTCGATTCGGTGCGCTACGCCGACGTCAGCGCCGCGAGGCTGCGCAAGCGTTTGGCCCGCGCGTTCAAGGAGGCCGTCGGCCGGTCCGTGGTGAGCATCAGCTACTACCCCGATGCCGTCCACGGGCAGGGCACCAACAGCTACGCCGTGTCGGAGCTGCTCGGTGGGCCGGACCGGCTCGACGCCGCGGCGATGGTGCAGGACTACGGCATGTGGCGGCAGCTCGGCGCCACCGGCGGCACCACCGGCTCGTGGGCCGTGCACCGGCTGCGCGGCACGCTGCCCATCGTCGAGGTGGACTACCGCACCTACCGCTCCTACGCCGCCGGCGCCTGGGGCATGGACGCGCTGGGCGCCACCGACACCGCCGAGGGCTTCCGCTCGCAGGTGCGGCGCGACATCGGCGCCGCGGCGACCCGTGGCATGGGCGCCTGGTTCTACGACATGGACGGCTACTGGTACGACGACCCGCCGCTCTGGTCCACCATCGCCGAGGCGCAGCGCATCATGGCCTGGGCGCACCGGCCCGCCTCGCCGCCCAGCACCGCCGAAATGGCCGTCTTCGTCGACGAAGACGCCGGCTGGCGCATCGGGCTGGACTCCTACAGCCTCACCAACACGGCCACCAACACCACTCG